>CAIYRR010000097.1 GCA_903928745.1 uncultured Actinomycetes bacterium
AAATTTCTCATTGAGGAATTAGCGGCAGACCACAGCGATCTGGGCTCTCTCCTTATTGATGTTGGCGCTGCGGTAAAAACAATTTCCGTCACCTTAGCAAAAGGTGCACTAGATGGCGCTTTAGGTTCTCTAGAAGTACAGAATGTTCAAGGAGAAGTTCAGAAGAAACTCGACGTTATTTGCAATGAAGCCTTTATCGGTCAGTGCGAATGGGGTGGGCAAGTTTCGGGAATGGTTTCTGAAGAGCTAGAGGACGTCTATGCAATCCCGGAGGGAAATCCACGCGGTAAGTATTTACTGCTCTTTGATCCGCTAGATGGTTCTAGCAATGTTGATTTCAATGTTTCCGTAGGCACAATTTTCTCTGTACTTGCTAAGGAAAATAACGATCCCGCAACCACAGAGGATTTCCTCAAACCTGGGATCGCTCAAGTTGCAGCCGGATATGCAATTTATGGTCCATCGACGATGCTGGTGTTAACAATTGGCCGCGGAACACATGGTTTCACTTTGGATCGCGAAGGTGGCAACTTCGTCCTGACGCACCCTTCGATCATGATTCCTGAGGAAACATCTGAGTATTCGATCAACACAAGCAATTCAAGATTTTGGGAACCTCCAATTGCCCGCTACATCGCAGAATGCAAAGAGGGTTCTTCAGGGGTGCGTAATCACGACTTCAATATGCGATGGATTGCCTCAATGGTGGCCGAAGTGCATCGCATTATTTTGCGCGGAGGAATTTTCATGTACCCCCGCGATACGAAAGATCCCAGCAAGCCAGGACGACTTCGGTTGATGTATGAAGCCAATCCGATGGCGATGCTGATAGAGCAAGCAGGTGGCTGGGCTTCAACGGGGCGTCAACGAATGTTGGAAGTGGAACCTGCATCGATTCATCAACGAATCCCTGTCGTGCTCGGTTCACGGCGCGAAGTAGAACGCGTCGAGCGCTATCACGCCGAATACGACGCGGGCACAGACACCATCTTTGACTCACCACTCTTTGGTGAGCGGTCCCTTTACCTCGACAACTAACAGGAGGCGTTTATGTCTAAGAAATTTCCAGTAATCGCGATCACTGGTTCCTCCGGTGCGGGTACGACTACGGTCAAGAAGAGCTTCCAACACATATTTCGTCGAGAGTTGATCAATGCCCACATTATTGAGGGCGATTCCTTTCATCGCTATAACCGCATTGAGATGCGCGCCAAGATGGCCGAAGCAGAGAAAGCAGGCCTGAAACATCTCAGCCATTTTGGCCCCGATGCTAACTTGCTTCAAGATCTGTCCGATCTTTTTGCCGGCTATGGCAAAGATGGAACTGGGCGTTCGCGGTTATATCTACATGACCCAAGTGAGGCCGAACCATTTGGCCTCACAGAAGGAACTTTTACTCCTTGGCAAGATATTCCCGCTGGTACCGACTTACTTTTTTATGAAGGCCTGCATGGTGGTTATGCCGATGAGAATACGGATGTTGCCGAGCACGTAGATCTTCTTGTTGGTGTCGTTCCAATTATTAACTTGGAATGGATTCAGAAACTGCACAGGGATCAAGCATCACGCGGATATTCTAAAGAAGCCGTTGTTGAAACTATTTTGCGAAGAATGCCAGATTATGTGAAATATATCTGTCCTCAGTTTTCAAAGACTCACGTCAACTTCCAGCGTGTTCCGATTGTCGACACCTCCAACCCATTTGTTGCACGAGACATCCCAACTCCCGATGAAAGTATGGTGATTATCCGTTTCACCAATCCAAAAGGCATTGATTTCTCCTACTTGCTTTCAATGCTCGATAATTCTTGGATGACTCGCCCGAACTCAATCGTGATCCCGGGTGGTAAAATGGGGCTTGCAATGCAGTTGATATTCACGCCGATGATTCTGAAAATCATGGATCAGAAAAAGAAGGCGTTCTAGTTCGATAGGCGGTGAACATGAAGGGGTTGCGAAGAATCGCACGCCTCTTTACTGATCGAAGAGCCTGGGTTCAACAAGTCGTCGTCACCGCTGCCGCCGCCGCAACTGCGTGGCAAGTGGGCGACATAGCATTTAAAAATGGTGGTCTTGTTGCTGCCATAGTTGCTAGTTTGACTGTTCGAATCTCATTGCATAAATCCACACGCGAAGGATTTGCTCAGGTCTTAGGCACTGCCATTGGCGCAGGCACCGCCCTTGCCAGCGTGACCTTGTTCGGATTTGGCGCTGTGACCGTAGGCGTCACTGTAATCATGTGCTCAGTTGCTGCAAGGGCGTTGCATCTTGGGGAGGTTGCATCAATCAACGTACCCGTAACAGCTCTGATTGTTATTGGTCCGGGAATTAGCGAAAACAATGCCGAGAACAGAATGCTTTCTACACTCATCGGTGCAAGCATCGCGATTGCATTTTCATACTTTGCACATCCAAAAACACCCGCAGGGCGCACCATTGATCAGATTGCTTCCCTTGGTAAGAAAGCAGCAGATTTATTGGGAACAATGTCTGAAGGCGTGGCAGCAGGTTTCACTCAACGCGAAGCAGGTAACTGGCTCGCTTCAGCTCGCTTACTCATTGAAGAAATTCCGCGTGTTCGCGCTCAAGCGTTAGAAGCTCGCGCTCATGCTAAATGGTTTCCAACCGCAGAAAAAGATGAAGCCGAGGATTTATATTCTCGAGGTGTTGCGATCGAGCACACCGTTGTTCAGGTTCGAACAATTGCACGGACTCTCTTTGATTCTGCAGTTGAAGGCGGAATACCTGATTCGACGCAAAGAAAAATTGCCGAAGCACTTTCAGCGGCGAGTTTTGCGATTAGTTCAGATATTGATGAACTTCTTAAAGAAGGTGCTCCTGGAGATAATCCTCAACTTACAGCCGACATGAGATTAGTTGGTGCGGAGTTAGCGGATTTACTTATTAGTGAATCTCCTGAAGAGGACCAAGAGCAAACAGTTCGGAGTATGTCCTTGGTGACAAACTTAGATCGGATTGCTGACTCTTTAGATCAAGCATCACCTGCAATGTTTGCTGTTGATATGCCATCTGAACCTAAAGGGCAGAAGGTTTTGGCAGTTTCACCTTTTGAGCAAGGAAGAAAGTGGCGTCGCAGAGTACGCAAGATGCTTCCCAAGAAATTACGTAAATACTTTTAATCAGGTTGCATCAGATCGTGGATAGACGACTTCTTCAAGAATCAGAATGACGGCCGCAGCAAGTGGCACTGCGAGTAGGGCACCGACCAATCCAAGCAATGAAGACCCAAGAAGCGCCGCGATAATTGTTACGGCACCGGGTACCGATAGAGATTTACGCATAATCTTTGGAGTAATTACATAGTTTTCAATTTGAACATAAAGAACATAGGCGACGAAAGCAATAAGTCCTGTTGGAACAGATTGCGTGAGAGCAATGATGGTCACAATGGAACATCCGATGAAGTGCCCAATGAGTGGAATCAGACCACACACAAGAATGATCATGGCCAGCGCAATTGGCGAAGGAAGTCCAAGAACCGTGGAGAGTATTAGTACGAATACGCTCGCTAATACTGAAACCGTTATCTGGCTTCCCACGAATGCACCGACACGTTCGATAACTGCGTTCGTGAGACGCGTGACGCGATCACGACGAGAGGCCGGAACAAGTCTTAATCCAAGTTCGGTCATTGTTGGAAGCGAGATCAAGAAATAGAGAGTTAAAACCAAGACAGTGAGTGATGAAAATGTCCCTGACAAAACTGTTTTACCCACACCGACTACGCCGCCGAAAGCAGAAATAATGAGCGTGCCATCTTTTGTTACCGCTTTAAGTTTCTCCTGAAGCGTATCGACTAGGCCATAGTGGTCGTTAAATGAGGCGATTGTCGCGTTGTTTTTGAGATCATTAAGAAGAGTTGGTGCTTTATTAATCAGCTCGGCACCTTGGGTGACCACTGGTGGGATTACTAGCCAAGCAAAGAGACCGACAAAGATGATGACTAGCATGAAGATTGCTGTCACGGCCTTGGTCCGGTTAAGCCCGCGTGATCGGAGTGCTTCAACAGCTGGATTCAATCCCATCGCTAAGAACAAAGCGATGATGATCAGAACAAAGGTTTGACTTGCAGCGGCAAGAGATCGCATGACCACCAGGGCCAACAACCCGCCTGCTGTTGCTAGGAATCCGAAGTAGAAAGGGTGCGAATGATTGATCGGTGCCCCAGGTAATCCGAAATCCACAGGAGACTCAACCTTTTTATCTGAGGATTTCTTGAAACGATCTGAAATTGCCATGGACTTAGTGTAAACGGTGGCATCTATCACGCCATGAGCGCCTCTCTGTTCACATTCGGTTAACATGAGTAAGAGAGAATGCCCTCATGTCATTACAGATCACAGGGTCGGGCGAGGAAATCGCTGCTGTCGCCAGTTTGCCCTGGGATCGCCCCCTAGAGGAATGGCCAGAGGATCCATCGCTCGCAGAAAAACGCGGAATTTCCAGGCACGTCGTTCGTCTCGTTCATGCAACCGATTCACCCACCAGCGAGATTTACGCTGTAAAAGAGACTGTCTCCGAATTCGCCAATCGCGAATACCGACTATTGCGCGAGCTCTCACATTTAGGCGCACCCAGCGTGGATCCGATTGCCGTGGTTGAAGGACGAAAAGATTCAAATGGCGAGGAGTTACCCTGTGCGCTCGCAACACGTTTCTTGCCTTACTCACTTCCGTATCGAGTACTACTTTCAGGAGATGTCAACGCGCACGATGTAATGACGATGGCTAATGCATTGGCTTTGCTTTTAGTTCGGCTTCATTTACTTGGATTTTGGTGGGGCGATTGTTCGCTTTCGAACACGCTTTTTCGAAGAGATGCCGAAGGTTTTGCGGCATATCTCGTAGATGCAGAGACAGGTGAGTTTCAAAAGACTCTCAGTGATGGCCAGCGCGAACATGACCTAGATATCGTCCATTTCAATGTTGCAGCCGAGTTGGAGGACTTAGCAATATCTGGAGTCCTCTATCCGGGAATGGATCCCATTCGTGCAAGTGATGGTGTGATTCGACGCTACAGAAGATTATGGAAAGCCCTGAAAGAGCCACAACTTCTCGATGCATCAGATCGTCATGCGGTAGAGCGTGCAATGCGCGAACTACACGACTTAGGTTTTGCAGTAGAGGAAGTTTCAGTTTCACTCGATGGAGATAGCCAGTCACTGGCTTTCCAACCCAAACTAGTATCTGCTGGATATCACCAACAAAGATTGCGTGAACTAATGGGACTTGAAACAGAGGAGTTGCAAGCAAAGAGATTGCTTGCATCCTTTGATCGCTATCGCGGACGTGAGTCCAAACCTCGTGGGCCAATTGAGGCGAGTGCTCAACGTTGGCTGCGCGAAGTATTCGAACCCATTACTGGTCTAGTTCCAACTCAATTACAGGGGCGAATTGAACCAGCGCAGTTTTTCCATGAAGCGTTGGAGCATCGTTGGTATCTCAGCGAAAAGGCCGGCTATGACGTTGGTCTAGATTTTGCAGCGCAGTCCTATATTTCTCAGATTTTGCCATTTAGGCGAGATTCAGGCGTCGAAGTCAGGGCATGATAGGTCAGTGACTCTTCCACCTAACTTTGGCCGAGCGATAGACCTCAGTGGCCCTGGCAAAGCACCTGCCGCTGTTTCAGCTCAGAGCGCAGTCGCCTCCGTTACCGCAGCAAATATTGCAAGCGAGTTCCTTACACTTTCGCGCACAAAACCTGTCGTTGTCGCATGTTGGTCACCACGCAGTCAAGAGTCGATGACTGTTGTTGATGTCCTTGCCAAATTGCAGGCAATGGATGAAGAGCGCTGGGTACTGGGTTCACTCAATGTGGACCAAGAACAACAAGTGGCTCAGGCGTTGCAGGTGCGCACTGTTCCTTATGCAATCGCATTAGTAAACGAACAAATAGTTCCCTTATTCGAACAGAGTTATCCAGAAGCACAAATTCGAATGGTGATCGACAAAGTTCTCTCCCTTGCTTTTGAACAAGGGATCGGCGGTGAAGGTGAAGTACCTGAAGCCCCAATGGAACCCGAGGAAGAAGAGGCGCTCAATGCGCTCGAGGCTGGGGATTTTGCAACAGCCGAAGCTGCATATAAGAAGTTACTCGCGCGCAAACCACAGGATAATTTCGCAAAACTGGGATTGGCTCAAACTCAATTATTAATTCGCACCGCTGGGCTAGATGCCGATGCGATTTCTGCGGAAGCCGATGCAGATCCCAAGAATGTGGAACTTCAAATGAAATCTGCCGATTTAGAAATCTCTCGTGGGGATGTCGATTTAGCATTTGCACGTTTACTGAAATACATTCGCGAATTTAGAGGTCCTGATCAAACTCTTGCCAAGGACCACCTCATCCAACTTTTCTCACTGGTTGATCCTGCGGATCCGCGTTTAGTTAAGGCGAGATCAGCGTTAGCGAGTGCTTTGTACTAATGAATACACCTGCAAGAAAAGCACTAGGCGCAATATTCTTCTTTTACGCCGTTGGCTTGATCTCTTGGATTCCACGTTATCCAGAAGTAAAACACAATCTTGCTGTGAGTAATGGCGAGTTTGGAACGCTATTAAGTCTCGGCGCAATTGGTTCGTTAATCAGTTTGCTAGTCGTTGGGCATCTTGTGCATCGTTATGGCAGTCGAAAAGCTTTAACGGTGAGCGCCACTATTCTCTTTTCCTCGATTGCGTGCGTTGTACACGTCACCAATCCTTGGCTTTTTCTCACTTTCATTATTCTTATTGGCGCTGGTTCGTCGGCATTTCATATTGCAGTCAATGGACAAGGTTTCTACGAGCAAGAAAAAGTGGGAGACAACCTAATACCCCGACTTCATGGCTTCTGGTCGGCTGGAGCGCTGACCACAGCAATCCTTTCTGGATTTCTTACGGGCAAAGTCTCACTCGCTGTACACATAGATATTTTGTGCGCTGTCGTCTATATATTCATCCTATATTTCCTCAAAGTAATTAATGGATCATCTCTGCCTGGAGTAGTTGATAAAGAAACCAGATCTTTCTTTGGAAACTTCTTTTCAACTTTTGTCATTGATTGGAATCTCACTCTAGGAATTACCTGCGCAACTATGGTGGAGTTTTCTATTGCCGATTGGGGTGCCATCTTCAGTAAAGAGGAACTTCATATGAGTGCGGGCGTAGCGACGATTCCCTATATTCTTTGCGCCCTAGCCATGATTGCTGGCCGGCTCAGCGTTCATCGCATAACTAAATACATTGGCATCGGCGAACTAGTCAAACTCTGTGTACTTATAGGGGCAGCGGGCTTTGTCTGCCTGATGTCTCTTGGGAAATTTCTCTCACATAACCACCCGCAATTGGGTTTCACAATATTCCTTATAGGGGTATTTATCGGAGGACTTGGTTCCTCTTTTCTCGCGCCAACAATTCTTGATGCTGCAAATAAACGTTCTAAGTTCCCAGGAAGCGTTGTCATTGCCCAGATTGGTGTAATTAATACGGTACTTGTCTTGGTCAGCAAGACGATTATTGCTTGGACAGCTCAACTCACTTCTATTTCACTGGCGTTGATCATTCCGTCGCTTGGGTTGATGGCGGTTGCGTTTTCAGCGAAAGCAATCAAAGAGGCAAACGCCTAAATCTGTTGGAGCCAGACGCTCGCAAGAGGTGGAACCTTAATTGTTACGCGATTGGCACTTGTTGCTTCAGAAACAATTTCTGAGTTATGAATTCCTGAGCCACCAAATTTCATGTCATCTGTATTCATCACCTCTTGCCATTTTCCAGAAAGTGGCAATGACATGGAGTAATGCTCGTGTGGTGTAGGAGAAAAGTTAGTAATGCACACGAGTGGGTGTCCTGAATCATCCCAACGAGCGAATGCCAATATGTTGCTGGCGGCATCAGCACCGACCAACCAAGTAAATCCTTCAGGAGATGTGTCTTTTTCCCACAGCGCAGGGATTGTTTTATAGTGTGAATTCAGGTGCTGAATAGTCTTCGAAATTTCTTTGTGTTCGTCATACTGCGTGAGATCCCACTGAAGACCGTTGCCGTCGCTCCATTCTTCATTCTGACCAAATTCGCATCCCATGAAAAGCAATTTCTTACCTGGGTGCGCCCACATAAATCCGTAGAGGGCGCGCAAAGTTGCTAGTTTCTGCCAGCGATCCCCAGGGAATTTATTAACGAGGGCGCCTTTGCCGTGCACAACTTCATCATGGGAGATTGGCAGTACATAGTTTTCGCTCCATGCATAAAGAATGGAGAAAGTGATTTCATTGTGATGGTGAACTCGATGGATTGGATCTCTTTGCAGGTATGAAAGAGTGTCGTGCATCCAACCCATGTTCCATTTGAACCCAAAGCCAAGTCCACCGGAATCAGTTCCGCGCGTAACCCCAGACCATGCAGTGGATTCTTCTGCAATCATCATGATTCCAGGGTGGGTGCGATAAGCAGTTGCTGTTGCTTCTTTGAGCAGTTGAACCGCTTCAAGGTTCTCGCGGCCGCCATGCTTATTGGGAAGCCATTCGCCTTCTTTGCGCGAATAGTCCAGATAGAGCATTGAAGCAACTGCATCTACACGTAGGCCATCGATGTGGAATTCAGTAAGCCAATACAAAGCACTAGCAACGAGAAAGTTTCGCACTTCATTTCGACCGAAATTAAAGATCAATGTGCCCCAGTCAGGGTGTTCGCCAAGTCGAGGATCGGCATGTTCAAAGAGAGCCGTCCCATCAAACTTAGCCAGAGCCCATTCATCCTTAGGAAAATGTGCAGGAACCCAATCCAGAATCACGCCGATATGTGCTTTATGGAGTTGATCAACAAGGAAGCGAAATTCATCGGGGGAGCCAAAACGAGAAGTTGGAGCGAAGAAAGAAGTTACTTGGTATCCCCACGATGGTCCGTACGGATGTTCCATGACAGGAAGAAATTCAATGTGAGTGAAGCCATGCTCCTTAACGTAAGCAATCAACTCTGTTGCCAATTCGATATAACTCAATCCAATGCGCCATGACCCTAAGTGCACTTCATAGGTTGATACGGGGCTATTCCAAGACTGAAAACCGGCTCGGTGTTCAAGCCAGGATTGATCGCTCCACACAAAGGCTGATTCATTAACGACCGATGCTGTTAGGGGAGGTATCTCAGTCTCTCGCGCCAAGGGATCTGCATGATCTACCCATCGACCATCTTCTTGATGGATTGCGAATTTATAGCGCTCCCCACCAGCAATATCTGGAATGAAGATTTCCCAAATTCCACTGTTGCCGATTCGTACCATCTTGTGTGTTGCACGGTCCCAGAAGTTGTAATCACATACGAGGCTCACATCTTGCGCGTTGGGTGCCCAGACTGCAAATGCTGTACCAAGCGGTTCACCAGTCTTATCTCGAAGAACATGCGCGCCTAATGCATCCCAAAGTTTTTCGTGGCGGCCTTCACCGATGAGGAAGAGATCGAGTTCGCCGAGAGTGGAATGAGGATTGAGAAAACTCATCAGGACAATTTCACGTGAGCAATATGTGCGACTTTGCCTGATGGTCGAGAAGGATCAAGGCGAATGAAAGTGTGAGATGACCAGGAGAATGTAGAACCATCCAATAAGTCTGTCGCGCTAAATGAATCCTCGGTGATTCCGAGGGCACCCATATCCCAATGCACAGTAGTTTCTTGGGCGTATGTTGGGTCCAGGTTCACAACGACAAGAATGAGATCATCGCCAGATTTCTTTGAGTAGGCAATAACCGCATCAGATCCAGTGCTATGAAAAACAAGATTGCGCAAGCGCTGAAGCGCTGGATGATCGCGGCGGATTTGATTGAGTTGGGTGATGAATGGGGCAAGAGTGATGCCCTTTTTAGCGGCACCTTCCCAGTCTCGAATTCGGATCTGGTATTTCTCTGAATCTGCGTATTCCTCGCCACCTTCATGCAGTGCGCGGTGTTCGTAGAGTTCGTATCCGACATACATGCCCCATGATGGCGAAAGAGTAGAGGCGAGTACTGCGCGAAGAGCAAACATCGCAGGGTTTCCACTTTGCAAGTGCATCGGCAAAATATCTGGCGTATTGACCCAGAAGTTAGGGCGGAAAAATGCACTGGTGTCGCGCGCAACTTCATTTCCGTAGGAAACTAATTCTTGTTTGCTCGTGCGCCATGTGAAATATGTATAGGACTGATGAAATCCTGCCTTGCCCAACGAATGCATCATCGCTGGTTTAGTAAATGCCTCGGCTAGGAAAATAATTTCGGGGGATTCTTTGTACATGATTGCAAGGATGTCTTGCCAGAAATGAACTGGTTTAGTGTGGGGATTATCAACGCGAAAGAGAGTTACGCCCTTGCTCACCCATAGACGGATGATTCGCAAAACCTCATTGAGTAAACCTTGGTAGTCGTTATCAAAATTGAGAGGATAAATATCCTGATACTTTTTTGGAGGATTCTCGGCGTACGCAATCGTGCCATCGGCGCGTTTTGAGAACCATTCAACATTGGTTTTTACCCAAGGATGATTAGGAGAAGTTTGAAGCGCCAAATCCATAGCGACTTCGAGGCCATTCTTTTTAGCTTCTTTCACAAAGTTTTCAAAGTCGCTCATCGTGCCAAGATCTGGATTGATTGCATCATGCCCACCAGCGCTGCCACCAATTGCCCATGGCACGCCAGGGTCAGAAGCGCTAGCAGTTAAAGAATTATTTGGACCCTTGCGGTGATCTGTACCGATTGGGTGAACGGGAGGTAAGTACAAAACATCAAAACCCATCTGCGCCACAGCGGGCAAACGTTTTGCTGCGGTGGTAAATGTACCTGCAGATTTTGTTGTCGCCCCTTCGCTACGAGGGAAGAATTCATACCAAGCGCCAACGAGAGCGCGTTCACGATCGGCGCGAATGGGGAAACGGTCTGACTCTGTAAGAAGTTTACGTTCAGGTGTGGCATCGAATGCTTCGATAGAAAATGTGAAATCTCCAGGCGTTGCTGGCGTTAGTACTGCTTCAAAGCGATCGGTACCAGGCCAAATCTCCTTCATGGGAATGCGTTGAATTTCTTTTCCTAATTGATCTCGAAGGAGCGCTTCTGCGCCAAATGGATCATGTCCTTCGCGGATAATCGTGGCAGAGATCGTTATCGCTTCATTGGGAATTGCTTTTACAGCAACAAACTCTCCCCCGAAATAAATACTGGGGGAGACATCTGTGATGGGGATTCGACCGATCAACCCGAACCCTCAGTGTTGCCAGGATCAGCTGCTGAAATATCGAAGATTCGATATTTATCAATAGCTTTCTCAACGACGCTTTGTTTAACTTCGCCACTCTTTGCTAATTGAGTCAGAACCGCGATGGTAATGGATTCAGCATCGACCTTGAAGTGGCGACGAAGTGCGCCACGAGTATCTGATAATCCAAAGCCATCTGTACCTAATGACAGGAATGGTTGCTCAACCCATGGCGCAACCTGATCCTGAACCGCGCGCATGAAGTCACTCACTGCGATGACGGGACCGCGCGTTCCGGCAAGTTTTTGAGTGATGTATGCCTGGTATTGATCATCAGGATGCAAGAGGTTGTGGCGGTTGACGCGCAATCCATCACGTCGCAATTCATTCCATGAAGTTACCGACCAGACAGAGGCAGATACACCCCAATCCTCCTCCAGTAAACGTTGTGCCTTGAGCGCCCAGTTAACGGCCACTCCTGATGCAAGGATCTGCGCAGTTTTCTTTGCGCGACCTCGTGCAGGTGAGTAGCAATAGATTCCGCGCAAGAGACCTTCGACATCAAGGTTTTCTGGTTCGGCAGGCTGCACATATGGCTCGTTGTAAACAGTGAGGTAGTAGTAAATGTTTTCACTCTTTTCGCCATACATACGGCGAAGTCCATCTTTAACGATGTGCCCGAGTTCGAATCCGAATGCAGGATCGTAGGCAACGACAGCAGGGTTTGTTGATGCCAACAAGAGTGAATGACCATCTTCATGTTGAAGACCTTCACCATTGAGTGTTGTACGGCCAGCAGTTGCACCCAATACAAATCCACGAGTGAGTTGATCACTGGCTGCCCAGAATGCATCGCCTGTGCGTTGGAATCCAAACATGGAATAGAAGATGTAGACAGGAATCATCGGTTCATCGTGCGTGGAATAAGAAGTTCCCACCGCAGTGAATGAGGCAACAGATCCGGCTTCGTTGATACCTTCATGCAAGATCACACCAGAAGTGGACTCTTTGTAGGAGAGCATGAGTTCGCGATCTACAGATGTATATGTCTGACCCTTGCTTGAATAAATCTTGAGGCTAGGAAAGAGCGAATCCATACCAAATGTGCGTGCCTCATCAGGAATGATCGGCACAAAGCGAGCGCCGATATTTGGATCCTTGATGAGATCTTTCAACATTCGAACAAAAGCCATAGTGGTTGCGATCTCTTGCTTTCCAGAACCGCGCTTAACGGATTCATAAACCGACTCATCCGGTGCCGGCAATGGCTTTGATATTGCGCGGCGACGAGGGATAGAACCACCAAGTTCTGCGCGGCGTTCCATGAGGTATTTCATTTCTTCTGAATCATCAGCTGGGCGGAAATACGGAGGCAACTTGGCATCCAACTTGTCATCTGCGATTGGAATATTGAGGCGATCACGGAAAGCCATCAAGTCGGCAAGGGTCATCTTCTTCATCTGATGTGTTGAGTTGCGACCTTCGAATGTTGATCCCAACGTCCAACCCTTAATTGTTTTAGCAAGAATTACCGTTGGGCGACCTGTGTGTTGCGTCGCGGCGCTGTATGCGGCAAAGACCTTGTGATAATCGTGGCCACCGCGCTTGAGGTCCCAAATCTGGTCATCGCTCCAACCAGAAACCATCGCAGCGGTACGTGGATCGCGACCAAAGAAGTTCTCACGCACATATGCGCCATTCTCGGCCTTGAATGTTTGGTAATCGCCATCGGGTGTTCGGTTCATCAAACTTACGAGAGCGCCTTCACGATCTTGTGCCAGCAGAGGATCCCATTCGCGACCCCAAACAACTTTCAAAACGTTCCAGCCAGCGCCACCGAATGTAGATTCAAGTTCTTGAATGATCTTTCCGTTACCGCGCACTGGTCCATCAAGGCGTTGCAAATTGCAGTTGATTACGAATGTCAGATTATCTAGACCTTCACGTGCGGCAAGACTGATTGCTCCAACGCTCTCTGGCTCATCCATTTCGCCATCACCAAGAAACGCCCATACGCGCTGATCACTCGTATCTTTAATGTTGCGATTGTGCAGATAGCGATTAAAGCGCGCCTGATAAATTGCGTTGAGTGGTCCAAGTCCCATCGAAACGGTTGGGAACTGCCAAAACTCTGGCATAAGGCGAGGGTGCGGATAAGAAGAAAGTCCGCCACCTTCGTGTGAGATTTCCTGGCGGAATCCATCAAGTTGATGTTCGTTTAAGCGGCCTTCCATAAATGCACGTGCGTACATTCCCGGACTTGCGTGACCTTGGAAATAAATCTGATCTCCGCCACCTGGGTGATCCTGGCCGCGGAAGAAATGGTTAAAGCCCACTTCATATAAAGATGCAGATGATGCGTACGAGGAAATATGTCCGCCAACTCCCACACCGGGGCGTTGTGCACGGTGTACCAACATTGCCGCGTTCCATCGCATGTATCTGCGGATACGACGTTCGATTGCTTCATCGCCAGGAAACTCTGGCTCGCGCTCTGGCGGAATCGAGTTGATGTAATCGGTCGAGCGAAGATAAGGCAGATCCACATTGCGCTCGCGTGCTCGCTTGAGGAGGCTCAACATTAAATAGCGTGCACGTACTGGCCCTGCGTTCTTAAGAACGGCATCAAAGGATTCATGCCACTCGGCACTCTCCTGCGGATCGGTATCCACAAGTTGGTCGATGATTTGATCGGGCGTCTTAAACGTTTCGCTCATTGGCATATTCTCTCGCGGAATGCCCGCCCCGTCACATCCAGATTCCTTCACCACGCGGGAACCCCCCAAAATTGCCGCGAAAAAGCCTTGCATTAGCGGCCAGAGTTGGGTGGACTTGGACAGCAATACGGAGGGTCTTTCGAGAAAAGGAGCAGAGTTTGTGACAACCCCAATGGGGTCAATGGCGACACGTATGGGATTTAAATCTGGAGACCTGTTACTGGAGGTCGGATTTCGCGATGACTGTGATCGCGCATTGCGAGCCGAGCTCGTATCTTTGACAGGAAACGAATTGCTCGACGGCGATGTGCAAGAAGTTGTCGATGGTGTAATTCTTTGGTGGCGAGAAGATGATGGCGACCTCGTCGATGAATTGGTTGATGCATTGACTTATCTCTCAGAGGCCGGACCAATTTGGGTTCTCACCCCGAAAGCTGGACGCCCCGGTCATGTGCACCCAAGTGATATTCAAGATGCAGCGCCGACAGCGGGATTAAGTCAGACCTCTTCATTGTCGGTGGCACCTGATTGGTCAGCCACGCGATTAGTGGCGAGAAAGTCGAGTAAGAGATAGGTTTCTCGCCATGTCATTAACCATTGGAACACCAGCCCCGTTATTCGAACTCACAGACCAAAATGGTGTGAGCTTTTCCTCTGCAACTTTGATTGGTCAGAAGAACCTTGTTGTTCTCTTCTACCCATTCGCTTTCACAGGTACTTGCACCGGCGAACTTTGCGCGATCCGCGATGATCTCAATGCATTCCAAAATGAGGATGTACAACTTGTTGCAATCTCCTGCGACTCACGACATACACAACGTGCATTTTCTGAAGCAGAGGGATACAAATTCCCAGTGCTCTCAGATTTCTGGCCACATGGCGCAGTCTCCACAACTTTCGGAGTATTTGATGACACTCGTGGATGTGCAGTCCGCGGAACATTTATCGTCGACAAAGAGGGCATTTTGCGCTGGCAGATCGTGAATGGTTTGGGCGATGCTCGCAATAACGGTGACTACAAGGCTGCAATAGCTGCTCTGTAAGCAGGCAATTCGTTCAATCTCGCAGATTCCAGTAGAATTCGCGAGCCTAGTAACGAAGCTAGGGTGCTTAGCTCAGTGGTAGAGCGCCTCGTTTACACCGAGGATGTCGGGGGTTCGAAACCCTCAGCGCCCACAAACATCGATAAGAAGGGGCTGGAAATATTATGAAAGCCACCCCAAGTGATCAGCTCCAAATCCTTGATGTTCAACGTATGGATTTTCATGTAGCAACCCTTAAGAACAAAGCCGCAGCACTTCCTGAAATTGCAGAACTTCTTTCAGCAACAACTCGATTGCAAGTTGTCCGCGATCTTTGCATTGCTGCGCAAACTCAGATCAGTGATATTAAGCGCGAGCTATCCCGATCCGAAGGTGATGTTGAGCAAGTTGTTACCAGGCTCGAGCGAGATGAGAAGCGCCTTAACGATGGTTCTACCGCTGCTAAAGATCTTGAGCGCTTGCAACATGAGGTAGCGACACTTGCTGGACGTCGCGCAGAACTTGAAGAGATTGAATTGGAAATCATGATGCGCATTGATTCTGTTAAAGAGCGCCTTGATGAGTTGCGCGCAGAAGAGACGGTATTGGTTGCTCAAGTTGCCGAAATCGAGTCTCGCAAGGATGAAGCTTTGTCCGTGATCAATGCAGACATTGCATCTACTGCTTCAGAGCGCCTGGCAACTGTTCAAGGAATTGATGGCGCGCTTGTTGATCTCTATGAAAAGATCAGAAGTAATGGTGGAAATGGCGCTGCTGCTTTGCGCGGAGGTACATGTGAAGGTTGCCACCTACCTGTAAACACCGTTGAAATTGGCAGAATCAAAACGGCCCCATCGGATGAAGTTGTTCGATGCGAAGAATGTCGCTGCATTTTGGTGCGCGGGGTTCAGTAGTGGCTCGCCATTTTTTACTAACCGCCGATGGTGGTTCTCGTGGCAATCCTGGTCCTGCTGGTTATGGCGCCGTTGTTCATGAAGGTCATGTTGTGGTTGCCGAACTTTTTGATTTCCTTGGAATCGCAACAAATAATGTTGCCGAATACAGCGGACTTGTAGCTGGACTCGAAGCTATTCATGCACTAGATCCGCAAGCAGAAGTTGATGTACGCATGGACAGCAAATTAGTTGTTGAGCAAATGTCAGGACGTTGGCAGATCAAACATGCAGGAATGCGCGAGTTAGCACAAAAGGCGCGGGAGGCACATTCGCCATCGTTGGTGACATATGGATGGATTCCACGCGAAGAAAATGCTCACGCTGATCGATTAGCGAATAAGGCAATGGACGAACTCGGCGGATTTGTACCACGACAACTCAATCTACTCACTGAGCGTCTGCGGTCAGATGAAGTTCCTACAACTATTTATTTCATCCGACACGGTGAAACGATTCTTACACCGGATAAGAAATTCTCTGGGAGCGGTGCTATTAATCCAGCTCTTACAGAGACAGGATTGGGTCAAGCACGACTGGTTGCTCAAGAGGTAGGAAAACTTAAGCCAGAAATTTTGCTGGCATCACCATTACAACGCACAACACAAACAGCGAAAGAAGTTGCTGCTGTCGTTAACTTGCCGATTATCTTTGATGAGGCCTGGTTTGAATGTGATTTTGGTGTCTGGGATGGTCTTTCTATCGACGAAGTACGCGCTCAATATCCGAAGGAATACCAAGCATGGGTTTCTTCATCTGCGTACGCACCACCTGGCGGAGAGTCCTATGACGCACTTGGTTGGCGAGTAGATGAAGCAATCGACAAATTAGTCGCTGCTTATCCAGGTAAGAAGGTTGCAGTAGTTGCCCATAATGGCGTCATTAAGCAAGCCCTTCGCTTAGCAACAGGTGGATCCCCATCGAGTATTTTCCATATTGATGTTTCACCATGTTCGATTTCGTCGATTGTGATTTGGCCAAGTGATGGCTTGCGTGCGCTGCGCAGTGCTAACGAAACAGGCCACTTTCGCTAGAAATTGTTAAAGATTTAGATGAAGTGTGGGTGAAAGGCGAGGTATTCTCAACTCATGAGTGATTCATCTTTTTCTAATCGAGTGCTGCATGCCGCCACTGGATCTACAAAGAGCGCATTGGGTTGGGGCCAAGAAGCCGCCATCCGAATGTTGCACAACAACCTGGATCCAGCAGTGGCAGAACACCCAGAGAAACTTGTTGTTTACGGTGGAACCGGTAAAGCCGCTCGCGATTGGCCATCCTTTGATGCGATTGTGCGCACACTGACGAAACTCAAGGATGATGAAACCCTTCTTGTTCAATCCGGCAAGCCTGTGGGCGTTTTCCAAACACATGAATGGGCACCGCGTGTTTTGATTGCAAACTCAAACCTTGTTGGTGATTGGGCAAATTGGCCAGAGTTTCGTCGGCTAGAACATATGGGTCTGACTATGTACGGCCAGATGACAGCTGGTTCCTGGATTTATATTGGTACTCAAGGAATCTTGCAAGGTACATATGAAACTTTTGCTGCTATTGCACATAAGCGTTTCAACGGAACACTCCAAGGGACTCTAACTCTCACTGCCGGTTGCGGCGGAATGGGCGGTGCACAGCCACTTGCTGTCACCATGAACGGCGGAGTGTGTCTGATCATTGATGTTGATAAGTCGCGATTAGAAAAGCGCATTGAATCTCGATACCTCGATGAAATAGCAAATGATTTGAATGATGCCATTGATCGTGTGCGAACAGCGAAATCTAAAGGTATTCCACTATCTGTTGGGTTAGTCGGAAATGCAGCCGTTCTGTTTCCACAATTACTAACGATGGATATCGGAATCGACATCGTCACAGATCAGACATCCGCGCATGATCCACTTTCATATATTCCTATTGGCGTTGACATTAATGATGCCGCGCAATTAGCCAAAGACGATCCAGAAGAATTCACTAAGCGATCACGAGAGGCAATGGCAAAACACGTTGAAGCAATGGTTGGCTTCATGGACATTGGCGCAGAAGTTTTCGATTACGGAAATTCGATTCGCGATGAAGCACGACAAGGTGGCTACAGCCGAGCCTTTGCATTCCCTGGATTTGTTCCTGCATACATTCGCCCACTCTTTTGCGAAGGCAAAGGTCCTTTCCGCTGGGTTGCGTTATCGGGAGATCCAAAAGATATTTATAGAACAGATAAAGCGGTGTTGGATCTCTTTCCTGAAAACGAAGGTCTTCATCGTTGGATCACGATGGCGCAAGAGAAAGTGGCATTCCAAGGTTTGCCAGCTCGTATTTGCTGGCTTGGTTATGGCGAGCGCGATAAAGCAGGGTTGGCTTTCAACGACCTGGTAGCCCGAGGCGAAGTTTCTGCCCCGATTGTGATTGGTCGCGATCACTTGGATTGCGGCTCCGTTGCCTCTCCTTATCGAGAGACAGAGTCGATGATTGATGGTTCTGATGCAATTGCAGATTGGCCACTCCTGAATGCGATGGTCAATATTTCATCCGGTGCTTCTTGGGTTTCTATCCATCATGGCGGCGGCGTTGGAATAGGTCGATCAATGCATGCGGGTCAAGTTTCCGTTGCAGATGGCACGAAGTTGGCGGCACAGAAATTGGAACGCGTTCTCACAAATGACCCTGGCATGGGAGTCATCCGCCATGCAGATGCCGGTTATGAGGGTGCGCTATCAACGGCACGCGAAAAGCACGTGCACTTACCTATATTGGATACGGAGTAAAAATGTCTCGGATACTTGTCGATAACATCGGCCTACTAGTTACCAATGATTCAACATTTGATGGCACACCATTAGGAATTATTGAAAACGCGGCATTTATCGTCGAAGATGAAACCATTACCTGGGTTGGAACCGCAGGAGAAGTTTCGCGCAATGATGTGAGCAACACTGTAGATGCACATGGTCGTTGCATCATTCCTGGGTTCGTTGATAGTCATTCGCACTTAGTTTTCGCAGGGGATAGAAGTGCAGAATTTCGCGCCCGCATGCAAGGTGAGGCGTATGCCGCAGGAGGAATTAATTACACCGTAGAAATCACACGCGCCGCCAGTAATGGTGATCTCCTTGCGAGTGCTCGTAGGTTATTTGCTGAAGCGACATCGTCAGGCACAACAACGATGGAAACCAAATCAGGTTACGGGTTAACTGTTGATGATGAAGCTCGCAGTCTCGCTGTTGCCAAACAAGTTACATCAGAGACGACATTTCTGGGAGCCCACATTGTTCCTAAGGAATTTAAGGATGCTCCAGAAGATTATGTGGACTTGGTATGCGGACCAATGCTCGATGCCGCTCTTCCTAATTCAAAATGGATTGACGTTTTCTGCGATAAAGGTGCCTTCACCGCAGATCAAGCACGCAGGATTCTGCAGGCAGGTATCGATAAAGGACTTCTTCCTCGTTTGCATGCCAATCAATTAGAGCCTGGTGCAGGTGTTCAGTTAGGTGTAGAACTCGGCGCCGCATCGGTTGATCACGTGAGCCATCTATCTGATGCTGACATTGCAGCACTTTCACACTCCAAGACTGTTGCAACGCTATTGCCTGGTGCAGAATTTTCTACTCGCTCTGCATACCCTGATGCTCGCAGACTTTTCGATGCAGGTGTCAGTGTTGCACTCGCCTCTGATTGCAATCCCGGTAGTTCTTACACAACCAGCATGCCCTTTGTTATTGCAATTGCTGTGCGCGATATGCATTTCTCACCAGAACAAGCCCTCTGGTCGACGACTCAAGGTGGCGCACAAGCCCTACGCCGCACAGATGTTGGGCATTTGGGCAAAGGCGCTAGCGCAGACTTTTCTATCTTGGGTACGCACACATACATGCATCTGGCTTATCGTCCAGGTGTCCAATTAATAGATGAGGTATGGCGCCATGGTGTCCGAGTCAAATAAAACTGTAAACCTTGGAACCAGCGGGGTCAGCTTTGAAGATGTAATTAGCGTTGCACGTCATGACGCCAAAGTTGTCATCACACCTGAAGCCATTGCTGCAATTGCAAAGACGCGGACCTACATCGACGAATATGCCGCCGGGGGAGTTCCTGTCTATGGAGTTTCAACAGGATTCGGCGCACTCGCTAACCGCCACATCGATGTAAAAGATCGTACGCAACTTCAGAAATCGTTGATTCGCTCACATGCTGCGGGCGTTGGTCCTGCCGTTGAGCGCGAAGTTGTGCGTGCACTTTTATTCTTGCGCCTTCGCACAATGACATCGGGTCGCACTGGTGTTCGCGTTGAAGTCGCGCAGATATACGCGGATTTCCTTAATGCCGGTATCACTCCGGTTGTACCTGAATTCGGATCACTCGGGTGCAGCGGCGACCTTGCACCACTTTCACATTGCGCACTTGCCATGATGGGCGAAGGTGTTGTACATGATGCCTCAGGTAAAGAAATGCCATCACTCGATGCCATGAAAGCTGCGGGAATAACACCGATTGAATTGGAAGCAAAAGAAGGTCTTGCCCTTATCAACGGAACCGATGGAATGCTCGGTATGTTAATCATGGCCTGCGCTGACCTCTACCAACTCTGCACCGTTTCTGACATCACTGCAGCGATGAGCATCGAAGGACTACTTGGTACAGATCGTGTATTTGCTCCGGATTTGCACACACCGCTCCGTCCACAAATTGGTCAGGCAGTGAGCGCCGCAAATATTTACGCGATGTTGCGCGGTTCAGGAATCGTCGCATCCCACCTTGAAAATGATTCACGTGTTCAAGATGCCTACTCACTTCGATGCGCCCCGCAAGTTGCTGGTGCAGTCCGAGACACCGTTGATTACGCCTCCACGATTGCATCGCGCGAGCTACAAAGTTCGATTGATAATCCTGTCGTTTTGCCCGATGGCCGCGTGGAATCCAACGGTAATTTCCATGGCGCACCTGTTGCTTATGTATTGGATTTCCTTGCTATTGCAGCGGCAGATCTTGGATCTATCGCCGAACGCCGCACCGACCGTATGTTGGATCAGCATCGATCATCAGGATTACCGCCTTTCCTTGCAAATGACCCAGGAGTGGACTCTGGCCTCATGATTGCTCAATACACGCAGGCGGGGTTGGTCAGCGAGAATAAGCGTCTTGCAACACCTGCCAGTGTTGACTCCATTCCGAGTTCTGCGATGCAAGAAGATCACGTATCCATGGGTTGGAGTGCAGCGCGCAAATTACGCAAGGTTGTTGAAAATCTTTCACGCATTCTTGCAATCGAGCTTGTCACTTCTGCACGCGCCATTGAATTTCGAAAGGAATTCACTCCTGCGCCTGCGACGGCAAATGTTGTAAAAGAACTTCGCAAAGTTGTTGGTGGGGTAGGACCAGACCGTTTTCTATCGCCAGAACTTGAGGCCGCAGTGACGCTGGTTCAATCAGGCAAAGTTGTAGAGGCAGCGAAAGCGGTAGTGAAAGAACTTCGCTAGTTTGCCCTAGAGGCAACACCGCATGCTGCTTCAAGCACTAACAACGCAGCCAATCTAATGGTTCGCTGATCTGGCGCATCCAACGTGGCATCAATCTCTGTGATATCGATTGCACGCACTCTTGCATCCGCGCCTGCTAAGAAAGCTGCTTGACGTAATTCGTCCGCGCTTATTCCACCAGGAACCGATGCTGGACATGCGGGCACTACTGCGCGATCACAGACGTCTACATCTAAATCAACGTATATTTCACGACCACCCGAACCAGCAATCTCAAGTGCCTCTTCCATAACATCTGCCATCGGGCGATTGCGTAAGACATCGCGCGTGACTACATGGATTCCTTCATCTTTAGCTCGTAATGAATATTCACGGCTATTAGCAAAATCTGAAATACCTATTTGCACTATGTTCTGCCCCCGAAGCCCTGCCTGAATCAATCTCCACACAGGTGACCCATTAGAAACTCCATCACGTAAATCATGATGAGCATCTAGAGTGATCAACCCAATCTTGGAAACATCCGGCCACATCCCAGCTGCAACAGAGTAAGTAATGGAATTATCTCCACCCAGCGCAATTAGTAATTTATGTGCAGCTCGTACCTCTGCAACAGCAAACGCTACTTTCTTTTCGCCTAATTCATGATCAGGTGAGTCGACATCACCTAAATCGCAAAGACCGATGTCACGCAAATCAATGTTGTGTGCACTCGAGTAAGTGGAATACCGAGCAAGCGCCTCACGAATAGCGCCAGGTGTTTGGTGCGCAGACGTGGTCGACAAGGAAACCTCGTGAGCAGGTATTCCGATTAGGGCAACGTCAGCAACTTCACGCGGGCCAGAAAAAATAGTATTTGATCGTGTCCACTTCGGATCATGAGGTAAACGCGACGCGGACATGCCTTAATCGTACGGGGATATCTTTCGTTAGTGGAAATGTTTAGCGAGACCTACGAGCGAAGTTCACGTCGTTCAAGCACGAGAACAGCGCTAACAAAGAGAATTACGCTCGAAACAATCAATTTAGCCAAACCCGAGGCGTCAAAGCCGTTCACAAGAATGTTGTTACCCAGTGTCCACTGAAATGGATTGATCCGATTCGTGAATTTAAAGGTGCTGACCAAGGGCGAGAGCGAGTAGAAGAGAAAACAAATTATTGCGATACCTGATCCGACGCCCAGAGATAAACCTTTTCGCCCGGTAAGGGATCCCACAAGGAATCCCACACCAGAAAAGAAGAGACCTAGGAATACTTGAGTAAGGCAGGCAAAGGCAAGGAATAGCGTGCTAACAGTCAGACCGGCCGAATTCTTTAAGAGATAAATGGCGAGAAAGACGATAGCTGATAATGAAACTAGAGCGACAAAAGTCGCTGCCATCTTGCTCACAAGGATGCTTCGCCGACTGATGGGAAGTGAGAAGAGAAGATCAGCCGTACCTTCTTGCTCCTCCTCAGCAGTGGCACTCGTCCCCCAGAGAACACCAACTCCAATCATGACAAGTGGAAGCATCAACGAGAAAAGTTCAGTGTTCAAGAATCCGGGACCAGATGTATAGTCCTGCATGCGAAACATCTGTTTCATATTTTCCGGGAGCGTATCGATAAATTGTTTAGCTGTATTACCTGATTCTGCAATTGATGGGTAAACAGATAACTGCACAGTTGCTATAAAGATGATGACCAAACCCCATGCAAGAAGTGATATCCAGTGATCCCTAAACATTTTCTTAAATAACGTAAAGTTCATCAGGCCACCGTCTTCTCTACTAAATGCAAAAATATCTCTTCAAGCGAGGGTTCATGAGTTTGAACAGATACGACTTCATTCTCCACGGCGACTCTTAGCAATATTGTTTCAGAGCCAATCACAGCGCAAGTGATTGAGTTTCCGTGGGAGGAAACATTTTTGATTCCAGGTATCGCTGTAAAAAGTTCTACGGAGACAGGTTTATCAAAGAAGAGGTCAATTGTCCGCAAAGCCTTATCCTTTAGAGAGGAAATCTGGTCCACTACAAGCAAGTGACCCTCATCAATAATCGCAACTCGACCTGCTAAATGTTCAACTTCACTCAGCACGTGAGAGGACAACATAACGGCGGCTCCGCGCTCCTTCGTCTCTGCAAGTATCAATTCAAATTCCCGTTGAGCCAGCGGGTCTAATCCGCTTGTGGGTTCATCCAGAAAAAGCACATCAGGTTGATGCATGAAAGCTTGGACAACTCCGATTTTCTGACGATTACCCTTTGAAAGTTCCGAGATCTTTCTATCAAGATCCAAATTTAACCGAGCAGAGTATTCGGCAATCGCTTTATCGCAGTTTATGCGGCGCATACGTGCGAAGAATTTTAGAAGTTCGATGCTGGTGTAATTCTCATACAAACTTAGCGCGCCAGGAAGATATCCAATCCGTGCTCGAAGTTCTGGAGTTGAAACAAGTGCATCGCAGCCGAGAATCTGCGCGCTACCGGAAGTCGCATCGATTAACCCCATGAGAGTCCGTATTGCCGTTGTTTTTCCCGCACCGTTGGGACCTAGAAAACCGAAGACCTCACCAGGGAATATCTCAAAGCTAATGTCTTCTATTCCACGCGATTTACCGTAGTTCTTCGTCAGGTGGTTTAAAGATATGGTCGCTTGCGTGCTCATATTCTGACTATAAACCTGCGCTTGTGTTTGTTCCAGAATATTCAAGTATCCTTTGTCACGAAGAGTCGCCCGGATCACCGCGTTACGAAAGTACCGAGGAAAGTCCGGACTCCAGAGAGCAAGGTGGTGGGTAACGCCCACCCGGAGCAATCCGCGGGATCAGTGCCACAGAAAATAGACCGCTCATGCAAATG
>CAIYRR010000098.1 GCA_903928745.1 uncultured Actinomycetes bacterium
ACCATCTTCTTTGCGTTATCCCAAGCGCCGCCTGAGTTAGCAAGGAAAACTGCCATCAGTGTTCCGGTTCCAATTGCACCAGCAAGGTATGCACCGAGTGCGCCAACGCCAAGACCGAAGCCAACAGCGATTGGTGCCATAACAGCGAGCAAGCCTGGTGTTGCAAGTTCACGGAGTGAATCGCGTGTGCAGATATCTACAACGCGACCGTATTCTGGCTTCTCTGTGTAATCCATGATTCCTGGATGCTCAATGAATTGCTTGCGAACTTCAACAACAACTGCGCCAGCTGCGCGTGATACTGCGTTGATTGCAAGACCTGAGAACAAGAAGACCACTGCTGCGCCGATAATCAAACCAACGAGGTTACGTGGGTTAGCAACATCGAGAACGCCTTGGTATTGGGATGCAAGATCGCCAGCTTTTTGTCCGGCATCTTCCACGGCCTTCTTGATCGCATCGGTAAATGCGCCAAAGAGTGCGGTTGCTGCAAGTACTGCTGTTGCGATTGCGATTCCCTTAGTGATTGCCTTTGTTGTGTTACCAACTGCATCGAGGGAGGAAAGGATCTTTGCGCCTTCTCCTTCAACGTCGCCGGACATTTCGGCAATACCTTGTGCGTTATCTGAAATTGGTCCGAATGTATCCATCGCGACGATAACGCCAACAGTGGTCAACAAGCCAGTACCAGCTAATGCGATTGCAAGGAGTGAAAGCACAATGTTTCCGCCACCTAGTAAGAAGGCGCCAAATACTGCTGATGCGATCATTACTGCGGAATAAACAGCGGATTCAAATCCGATGGAAATACCTGACAAGAGAACTGTTGCTGCGCCAGTTTGTGATGATGCGGCAACGTCGTTTACTGGGCGCTTACCAACTGCGGTAAAGAATCCTGTAAGAACTTGAATGGCAGCGGCAAGAACGATTCCGATAAGTACTGCGCCGAATGCGAGAACTCGTGGATTTGTATTTCCTGCTGCCGTAACTGTTTCAGTAGTGAGACCTGTAAGAAGTTTGAAACTTCCTGGCAAGTACACGAATGTTGCAAGTCCTGTAAGGACTGCGCTGATGACAGCTGACATAAAGAATGAACGGTTGATTGATGTCATTGCACTTGCATCGCTCTTGCGCATACGCGTCAAGAAGATTCCGATGACTGCAGTAACAGTTCCGATTGCTGGAACGATCAATGGATAAATCAAACCTGAATCACCGAAACCGGCTTTTCCAAGAATCAGTGCAGCAACAAGTGTTACGGCGTATGACTCGAACAAGTCAGCGGCCATACCTGCGCAGTCACCGACGTTATCGCCGACGTTATCTGCAATGGTTGCTGCGTTACGTGGGTCATCCTCAGGAATACCCTTTTCAACTTTACCGACCAAGTCGGCTCCGACATCTGCTGCCTTTGTGAAGATACCTCCACCAACGCGCATGAACATCGCGAGCATCGCTGCGCCGAAACCAAAACCTTCAAGAACGGCTGGGGCGTTTTCGCGATAGATGATCACAACAAGTGATGCACCAACAAGGCCAAGACCAACAGTGGTCATACCAACAACTCCACCGGTGCGGAATGCGATCTGCACTGCCTTCTCGGAAGAATTCTGGCGAGCAGCCTCTGCAACGCGCACGTTTGCGCGAACTGCAAGCCACATACCGTTGTATCCAACGAGCGCGCTAAATCCTGCGCCTAGAAGGAAGAAGACAGAACGGCCGATACGAATATCGGCAGCGCCAGGAAGTGCGAAGAGCAATACGAAAACGATTGCTACAAAGTATGAGAGTGTGCGGAATTGGCGCGCGAGATATGCCGCGGCACCTTCCTGCACGGCGCCAGCAATTTCGCGCATTTTTTCGGTGCCTTCATCGGCAGCCAAAACCTGAGCGCGCAATCCCCATGCAACCGCGAGCGCGGCCAAAGAGATAGCTAGAACGATGTAGACGATGTTGAGGTTATTTCCTGTGACTTGCACGAGAGAGCTGGAAGCTCGCATTTCTCCTCCATTGGAGATCGGGACCCGCGAGGGGCGAAGCAAAGACTTGCGAAGTGTACGCACAGAAGTGGCCCGAACCCCAAATCCTTAGCGATGTACCTATCTATTACACGTCTATTACACGTCTTCTGGCGGCCTCATCTGGCACCAATTTCGGGGCGATTGAGCGTGACTGGGGAAATCCGAGGGCTGGCAGGCTTCGCCTAACGGGCTTCAGCGGGTATGGTCTGAGGCTTATGAATCTCTTGGACGCAAAATCGATCATCGCCGATCTTGGGCTGGCAGGGGTTCTTGGAATCCTCTTCACTGAAACCGGTCTCCTAATCGGCCTCGTTTTTCCCGGAGACTCCCTTCTCTTTATCGCCGGCGTTGCAGCATCAGGAACAGCGGCGGCACTTCTCGGGGGAGTTCACCTGTCGGTTGCGGGGCTTTTCCTCGGTGCACCGATTGCAACCATTCTTGGATCTCAATTGGGGTACTTCATTGGCCACAAATTTGGTCGGCCACTTTTTAATCGCCCTGAAGGTCGCTACTTCAACCAATCTCGCGTCCAGTCCACCGAAAAATGGTTAAAGAAATACGGACCAGGCAAGGCAATCATTTTGGCTCGGTATATCCCCTTTGTCCGAACCCTGATTAATCCACTTGCTGGAATCGCGCGAGTGCCTGCTACGAAATTTTTTATCTACAACGTCATCGGCGGAATTCTCTGGAGCGATGGCGTTATTTTAATCGGCTACCTGTTAGGTGAAAAACTTAAAGGATCGGTCGACAAATATTTACTACCGATTGTTGGAGTAATCGTTATCGCAAGTTTGATGCCACTTGCGTTAGAAATTCTTAAAGAGATCCGGACTAAGCGTCACCTTAGTTAATTTATAGTCCTAAATCTGCAAGTGAATATGCAGTGCGATATTCAAGACCTGCATCAAGAATTGCTTGCTTAGCACCGCGTTCAACAATCACTGCAACACCAACAACAATTGCTCCAGCTTCACGAAGCGCCTCAACCGCAGTGAGTACAGAACCACCAGTTGTTGATGTGTCCTCTACTGCAATCACGCGACGACCTTTTACATCAGGGCCTTCAATGCGACGTTGCAGGCCATGTGCCTTCTCTGCTTTGCGCACAACGAAAGCGTCGATGTGTTGCCCGCGTTGGGCGCCAACATGCATCATCGCTGTTGCGACAGGATCTGCACCAAGAGTTAAACCACCCACTGCGTCGTAATCCCAATCCTTGACGAGATCGAGCATGACATCGCCAATAAGTGGCGCGGCAATCGAGTCGAGAGTCACACGACGAAGATCAACGTAGTAGTCGGCTTCTTTGCCTGATGACAAGATAACTTTGCCATGGACAACGGCTTTCTTGATGATTTCTTCTTTAAGAGTTTCATGTGAATTCATGGAAGTACCTTACTGAATCTGCAACCATCTCGTACGCTGTCATTATGAATTCGGATCGATTGGAAATATCTCGACTCTTTCATCGATTCGGGTTTGGGCCTAAACCTGGAGAATTTGCCGCCGCGCTTAAGGCTGGCATACCTGCCACGCGTCAGAATCTATTAAATCCAGTCAAGACATCCACGGTTGCAGATCCTGTAATCACAGATCTTGGCCCTTATCCCCTAATTAATACTCAAGCTCGAGCAGATTTCAGCGCAGCAATGCAAAAGCAAAGACGTGACTTAGTTTTATGGTGGCTCGACAAGATGGTCCTCACGGATGATGTTCTCAATGAGCGAATGACATGGTTTTGGCATGGCCACTGGGCGACATCTATCGGCAAGGTCGAATATGCGCTACCTATGTTCATCCAGAATCAAACCTTGCGGGAAAACGCTTTAGGTAATTTCACTAAACAAGCACGCTTGATGATGATGGATGGTGCTCTTCAGTTTTGGTTAGATGGTGGTGACAATGTCGCTGGTTCACCCAACGAAAATCTTGCTCGGGAATTTATGGAGCTCTTTACCTTAGGTGTTAACAGATACTCAGAATCAGATATCAAAGAGGTTGCCCGCGGGTTAACTGGATATCGCATCCAGCGTTCAAATGGAAAAGTAACTCTCAACGCAAAAACTCACGATAGTCAATCTTTAACTTTCTTGGGAACCTCGGGAAGTTACGATGCTGTTTCCATTTCAGACTTCTTGGTATCCCGGGATGATTGTGCGCTATTTATTGCGGAAAGAATTTGGTATCGCTTTGTTTCAGACACAATTGCACTACCCACGCAAAGTCCAATAAAGGATGCGTTCAAAGAAAGAGATATCTTGGCGACTGTCAAAGAGACAATCAACGGCGGTTACTTAGCTAATCCTGCCCATGAGATGGTGAAGTCGCCCGTCGATTGGTTTGTTGCAGTGTGCCGCGCACTTAATCTGACTCCTTCGAAATTAAAGAAACCAGAGATCGTAATCAATTTTCTGGATAAGTTAGGTCAAGTTCCGTTTATTCCTCCAAACGTTGGCGGTTGGCCATCAGGAGAATTTTGGTTGACTGCTTCAAGCGCTCAGTATCGATTGCAATTTGCGCAATCACTTATTCAGCAGGCAGATATGGGTTTTCTTAAAGCAATCCAGCCATCATTGCGATACTCATTCCTTGCTGACCATTTAGGAGTAGCTGCATTTAGTTTACGCACGCAAAGAGCCTTACGAGATGCCAGCGGTGATCCTTCGCGTGTATTTCTCCTCGCGATTTCCACTCCCGAATACATCGTGAACGCCTAGGAGATGACATGGACACGTTAAGTCGCCGTAAGTTTCTCCAATTAGTTGGTGCGGGAGCCATCGGTGCCGCCGCACCGATGCTAAGCATTGAAGACATTGCTCAAGCTGCGACGCTTCGACCTTTACCTCTGGGCACTCCTATTGTCGTAGTGGTGACTTTGTACGGTGGAAATGATGGACTCAACACGGTAATCCCTTATACGGATTCAACATACTTAAGTTTGCGCCCAGATTTTGCATACTCTCCAACCGATTTACTTCCTCTCGGAGAGAATCTTGCTCTCAACAGTGCCATGACTGGCATGAAGTCAATGTGGGACGGGAATAAGTTGGCGATCATTCGCGGCGTTGGCTATCCGCAACCTGATCATTCGCATTTCTCTTCGATGGCGATTTGGCAATCAGCATCTCCAGTTAGACACGTGAGTTCGGGATGGCTTGGTCGTTGGTTAGATACACAACCTGTCGATCCAATGACGGCAATCAGTCTTGGATCAGTATTGCCTCCGCTTTTAGCTGGGGTTCGTTTATCCGGATCTGCTTTGCCGCTTGGCGGATTAGTTATTCCTACCGGAACACTTGCTGCTGATTGTCAAAAGCTCACAGTGGCTTCACGCACAGATTCAAAACTAATCGCCACAGCAGCTTCCTCATTAAGAAATCTATTTAGTTTGGCTGACACAATCACTCCGGTTTTGAAACAACCTGCACCTACAACTGCCAGTTTGCCTACTTCTAATGGTGGCAACGCCGGGGGTAATTCAGATTTGCAACAACAACTCGACGTTGTCGCAAAACTAATCGCCGCTGGGTCGCCAACAAAAGTCTGGTCCGTAAGTTTAGGTGGATTTGACACACATGCAAATGAAAAAGGAACTCAGTCAATTTTACTCGGTAGCGTTTCTTTTGCCCTCACGAGATTTCTCGAACAAGTCAATACAACTTCTCGTGGTAAGGATGTGGTTGTCTTGATGTACAGTGAATTTGGACGACGAGTCAAAGCAAATGCGTCCTTAGGGACCGATCACGGAACTTCGGGACCAGTATTTGTCATGGGAGATCGCGTGAAAGGTGGTTTCTACGGAGATCAACCATCACTCACAAATTTGATAGCCGGAGACTTAGCGGTGACGACGGACTTTAGGGATATTTACGCAACAATTTTGGATGGATTGTTGAAAACGCCAGCAGAGCGAATATTAGGCACGTGGGGTGGAAGAACTAATTTCTTGCGTCCAGTTTAAGAATCTTGTTTGTAAATGATGATCGGCGATGACTTGCGCTTGGCAAGGGCTTTGGGTGGATTTGCTTCAAGTAACGCATCTACTTCTATGCGCAGGGTGGCCATCTCTATCGCCATATTCGCCACGGCTGATTCCAATTCAATGATGCGCTTGATTCCTGCGTGGTTGATGCCTTCGCCAACTAAGCGCTGAACATTGCGCAGGGTGGCGATATCGCGCAAGGAATATCTGCGACCACGGCCACTTGCACGCCCTGGTGAAACTAATCCGAGACGGTCATATTGACGCAGGGTTTGCGGATGTAGGCCAGAAAGCTCCGCGGCAATGGAGATCACGTAGACGGCTGCTTCATCGCCGTGTTCGGAATTACCGGAAGTGAGTTCCTCGGTCATCCTTTTGCCTTTGAGTTGAATTCTGCGCGCACATCTTCATCGACAGTTGCGGCGACAAAATCGTGGAGTGCTTTTGTAGCTTTTGCATCAAGGCGTTGTGGCACTTGAACCTCAACAGTGACAAGTAAATCTCCCGTGGAATTTGTCTTCTTTATTCCGCGACCTTTAACGCGCAGTGTGCGCCCGTTTGGCGTTCCTGGAGAAAGACGAACAGTGACCTCTTCCTCAGACAAAGTTGGAACCTTGATATCTGCGCCGAGAGTTGCTTCAGCAAACGTGACTGGCAAAGTAATTGTGAGATTTTCGCCCTTACGGGAGAAAATTGGGTGAGGCTTCACGTGCAATTGAATGAATAAGTCACCCGGGCCAGCCTCCCCAGGGGCACCTTTTCCTTTGAGACGAATCTTGGCGCCATCGTTGACTCCCGCCGGAACGCGCGCGGAAATATTTTGCGCAGGTCCTCCATCGGTGGATAGACGAAGTTCTAGCGTTGTGCCAAAGACAGATTCACGAAATGTGATCGTAGATTCTGTTTGCAGATCTTGACCTTTGCGTGGACCGCGACGTCCGCCAAAAAGATTAGCGAAAATATCTTGCGATGATCCACCGCCAAACATGTCGTTGAAATCGCCGTTGTAATTTTGTCCTCCACCGCCTTGGGGGGCGCGAAAACCGCCGCGTTCAAATTGCGAACGCGCATCATCGTATTCGGCACGCTTCTTTTCATCGGACAAAATATCGTTTGCTTCTGAGACTGCTTTAAATTGTTCTTCTAACTTTTTGTCACCCTTATTTTTATCAGGGTGCAACTCTCGCGCTAATGAGCGGTACTTCTTTTTGATCTCATCACTTGTTGCGTTTTTTTGCACGCCAAGAATCTTGTAGAAATCTTTTTCGTAAAGGTCCTTGGCTGCCATGGTCTTTTATTCTGGATCAGTTACTGCAACGCGGGCGGGACGCAAAATGCGCTCTTTAAATTTATAGCCTGGTTGCAAAATAGTTGTGGCAGTTGGCTCAGTGACATCGGTCGATGTTGAATGCATTAGTGCTTCGTGAATTTGTGGATCAAAGGGCGTACCGGCTTCACCATAACTTTGCAGACCGATCTTCGTTGTCACATTACTGAGTTGATCGGCAACGGCTTTAAAGCCACCCGTTAATTCACCATGATCGCGTGCCCGATCTAAATCATCCAGCACGGGAAGAAGTTCGTTAAGAACCGCACCAATTGCTAACTCGTGAGCAAGGGAGCGATCACGGTCAACTCGCTTTTTGTAGTTCGCAAACTCTGCTTGAAGTCGCTGGAGATCTGCGGTGAGGACGGCTACCGGATCGGTAACCGCCTCACTCTGCACATCTTCTTGTACTTCTTCA
>CAIYRR010000099.1 GCA_903928745.1 uncultured Actinomycetes bacterium
ATCGATTATTTAAAGTGTCATATTGGAACATGCCCTACGACGATCGGTTAGAAGCTAGGCGCGTGTGGGAAGAAACCAAGAGGCGTGTCTTCGTTGATGCAAGTGACCTGCCTAGAATGAGCGAAAGTGATGTTGCGCATGTCCGTCCGAAAGGGAGAGATGGCAAGGATAAATTGCCTACTCCGCAGGGGGATATGCAGGTCAAAAAGTGTTTTTGGTTAAACAGTACTTACATAGCGAGCGTCGTCGCCGACCTTTAACTCTTGAAGATGAGTCATCACGGCTCACGAATTTCGTTAGCTATTACTTTTCCTACTTTCTCAATTGCCCCAACGACTAAGGCATTTCCCATAAAGAATGCTCGTTTGCTGTCCGCGACTGTTTTGCCAGAAGAATCAATTTGAGTCCAATTATCGGGGAATCCATTTAGTCGTTCTAATTCAATCGGCATTAATCTTCGATAACCATTCTTAGTTTGGATAATGTGCTTGAAACGAGAAGGAGTTGTTCCACCTTCGGCAGTAAGAATCGTTCTACTTGGATTTGTAAGTAGGTCAGGAAATGCCATCTTGCCTTCGGCGTAGTTGTACGTCACACCACTTCCTTGGTGGGTGCGTTCGATACTTTTCGCACCCTTTAGGTATTTCCACTCCTTGAGGCGCTTCTCTTCTACCCAATATTCCTCTGGCACTTGAGAATCAGGAAGTAATACATCACCTAAAACCATCGTTGTATTTGAATACTTGGCTTCGGATTTAACAGTGTAAGCAATGCCATCGGCGTAATAGCCGGCAGTTAAGAAGGGGCTCTTACTCCCGCCCTTATTGAAATGGGAACTTATCCAATCTGCTTCCTCTTCCAAGTTGATTTCCTGGAGTTCATAGGAAAGTTTTTGTATGGGCAGGGCTCGTGCGAGAATTCCAGCTTTACTAATTATTGTTTCAGGTGATTTTTGCTCTGTTCTCTTTTTCTTCCTCGTAGCAACGATAAATACACGTATACGTCGTTGAGGGAAACCATATTCAGCGGCGTTAACTACACGCCATTCGATTGTGTAACCCTCATCACCAAGGGTCTTTAGCATTACTGCAAAATCACGACCGCGTTGATTCGATGGAGACTTCAGGAGTCGGTCTACGTTTTCGAGGAAAATGAACTTAGGCTTTTGCCCTTGTACGAGGCGCAAGATCTCCCACCATAAGACTCCCTTTTTCCCTTTCAAACCTTTAGCGGCACTTAAAGTCTTTGCAACTGAATAATCCTGGCAAGGGAAACCTCCAACGAGTAAATCAATATTTCTTGGCAATGATTCGACATTTGCAATGTCCTCATTGCTATGCCCTTCATCGCCAAAGCGCGCAACGTAAACATCTGAGGCATGTTGAACTTTGGTTGCGGGTTCCCATTGATTGGAGAAAGTCGTTTTCCAGCCGGCGCGTGCCAGGCCAATGCGAAAGCCGCCGACCCCCGCGAATAGCTCGGCAACATTGCCCACTGCCTTAGCTGGTTCTTTATAACCTTCTGATTTATAGACCACTTATTACCCCCGCCCAGAAGCATAGGAACAACCGCCGACAAAAGGTGGGATCGACTCGCCACTTCCATGATTTCGTTCCGATTTTGTCAGCCCCCCTCTGCGACTCTTCAGGTCACCAAGGGAGCCAGCAGTTGAAACGATTCGGTAGATACTTGTTGCGGGGTGTGAGTGTGTTCTTTTACTTTATTGCGTACTTACAGCTGCAGGATCATTTTGTGCAGTACGGGATTTACTCTCTGATTATTGGATCAGTGCTGATTTCGCCAACCGTGATTGCAGTTATACATAAACGTAGGGATGCTGGAAAGTTCGCCTAAAATGCATAGTCTTCTCCCATGAAACGATTGGGAGAAAGCCGCTGTGGTTGAACTAGTTGCAACTTCGCGAGGTAATTTTGCGGTAGAAATCAAGGGTCCTTCAACGGGAGAACCAATCGTGTTGGTTGCTGGGCTTGGAGATGATCATCAATCTTGGAGCGGTATCTTGCCTTCACTCGTTGCTAACTATCGATGCATCACTTTTGATAACCGGGGGATAGGTGAAAGTCCCATAACGCCTGGGCCATACAGCATCTCTGAATTAGCCGAAGATGCACATGCCATAGTGACGGCTTTGAAATTAGGGCCTGCAACAGCAATCGGTTCATCGATGGGTGGTGCGATATGCCAAGAGTGGGCGTTGAGGTATCCATCTGATCTGAGTCGAATCGTGTTTAGCAATTCGTGGGCGGGGCGCGATCCATACCTTGAAGTTCTATTTGAGCATTGGATAGAACTAGCACAAAGTGGTGAAACTTCTAATCTCATGGACTCTCTCTTGCTCTTTTGTTTTTCACCGCAGTTTCTACTGGATAATCCGACGATGATTGAAGACTTTAGAAATACACAGCCTCCAAACATGGTGGGATTTGCTGCCGCTGCATCTGCTTGTCGAAATCATGACGCTCTCTCTCGTGTATCGGCGATCATTCAACCAAGCTTGGTTATAGCTGGACGACGAGACATCCTGACGCGGCCTTCTCTTTCAGAGGAATTGGTAGAGGCATTGCCGAATGCGGAACTGGCACTCGTTGACGCAGCACATATGACGTTCTGGGAAGCGACTGATGATTGGATTCAAATCGTTACAGAGTGGCTTGCTCGGACTGACTAGTTTCTCTTCATATATCCGTAGCTAAGAAAGCTCGCTGTTATCACCCAAAGTTGGTATGGCACCAATGCAATGGCAACAACCATGGATGCTCGCGCAGTGATGATGAGTAGAGGCAATGTGAATGCGGCGCAGAGGGCAAGGGCCAGTGTTGCGGTGGCTAGGTTGTGTGGGCGATAGAACTGGTAGGCCCAGGTGAGTGCGAAGGTGATGGAGATTGCCAAGATAGATAGGTAGGAATAGGTCCAAGTGGAGGAGAGGCGTTGTGCGATTGATACTGCGCTGATTCCTAGGACTATGAAGTTGTAGGGCCAGATGATTCCGAATATGTAAGCAGGTGGTTGCCATGAGGGGGCATTGAGCGTGCGATACCAACTGTCGCCGGTGTTGACCCAGAGGCCCGATCCGATTACATAGATGCCGATGAGTGCGATTCCAATGATGGATGTGAAGACCTTCATGGTTTTAAGGTTAGCGCAGAAAGAGTGTGTAGGGCTTTGCGCGGGCTAGGCAGATTTTATTCAGACTGTAAGTGTCGGAGTCAGTGGGTACCCTTGTGTCATGGGAAAACAAATAACGCCACAAAGTCTTCGTAAAGCAAATGTTGTGGCAGGCCTCCTGCATTTAGGGCAGATGATTGTCGTGCTGGCTTTGAGCAACAATTTCACGCTTCCAATTACAGCCACGTATATGTCGGGACCTCCGGGAACAACCTTTGATGCACCAGTCGTTCTCTTTAAGACTCCAGTTGGCTTGACTGTTGCCATTTTCTTGGGATTGTCGGCCCTGGCGCATTTCATTGTGGCCAGTCCTAAGTTCTTCCCACGCTATAGCGCCGGCCTTATGGCTCAAAGAAATTACTTCCGCTGGGTTGAATATGCGATTAGCTCTTCCGTAATGATCGTGTTGATTGCACAGATTCTTGGAGTAACTGAACTTGCTGCGATCGTGGCTCTATTTGGTGTGAACGCTTCCATGATTCTCTTTGGGTGGCTTCAAGAGAAATATGAGAATCCAGGAAATGGCGGATGGGTTCCTTTCATCTTCGGATGCATTGCTGGCGTGGTTCCGTGGCTTGCTTTGTTCTTCTACCTCTTTAGCGTCGGTAGCCATAGTGGGCACTCTGCGCCTGGATTTGTCTATGGCATCGTATTTTCGATCTTCGTATTGTTTAATTCATTCGCAATTGTGCAATGGTTGCAATACAAAAAGGTTGGCAAATGGAGTGATTACCTGCGTGGTGAGCGCACTTACATCACTCTGTCATTGATTGCGAAATCTTTACTCGCATGGCAGATTTTTGCAAACACTCTTATTTCTTAGTCATCTTGTCCATCGGCATTTCCCCTGTGGGTCTTGCTTTGAACTTAGCAGCGGATGAAAGCAGCGACCTCTGGGTTTGATTTGAGTGTTTCTAATTCCTCTGGAGTAGGAAGTGTTGGGCGATCTCGTTCGACTTTGACCATGCAGAAGAAGCCAAATACTTCGTTGTCGTCGGCACGAAATTGATGCCATGCCCATGATGGGACGTAGAGTAAATCGTGCATGCCAAGTGGCATAACTTGATCATCGACAAGGCATGAGCCTCGACCTTTAGCTGGGATTACTAGGTGAGTGTGTTCATGTTTTTCAAGAGTTGTGTGACCACCTGCGCTGACTTCGAAATAGCGAACTTCCATGCCATCGCCGGATTCTTCGCCAAAGAGAGTGCGGCGGGTGACATCTTTAAATGTCGGCTTGCCATCTCGATCTTTGTAAACCAATTCCTCGACGCCTTGCCAACGACATGTTTCTACATGGACAACGTGGTTTTCATTGTGAGTCACAGGTTAATTGTAGTGGTGAAAATGCAGGCTTCATGCAAAGGGTTTGCGTGATGTAAAGCAAGGTTCGAGAAGTAGGGAGATTGAGGAGTTTGTCAGAGGTAAGGAGTTTGCCTAATGCAAAGTAAATAGCGTTTAATTGCCTGTATGAGCGATCACGAGTGGGGTTTTAAGACAAAGGCACTACATGCTGGAACCCAGCCTGATCCGCACACAGGTGCACGTGCTCTACCGATTTATCAAACATCGGCATTTGTATTTGAAAATACTGAAGATGCGGGAAATCTCTTTGCGCTACAAAAGTACGGCAATATCTATAGCCGAATCGGTAATCCAACAGTTGCTGCATTTGAGGAGAAGATTGCTGCGCTAGAGGGTGGCATTGGTGCGGTTGCGACATCCAGTGGGCAGGCGGCGCAGTTTCTGACATTTGCAGCCCTTGTCGGTAGCGGAGATCATGTCGTTGCTTCATCTCATCTCTATGGTGGCACTGTCACTCAGTTGGATGTGACGATGCGCCGATTTGGGGTTGAGACCACATTTATTAAGAGTGATAAGGCGGAGGATTTTGCTGCTGCGATCACAGATAAGACCAAGTTTATTTATGCGGAGATGATTTCTAATCCTTCATCGCAAATTGGAGATATCGAAGCTCTGGCCAAGGTTGCACATGATGCGGGCTTGCCTTTGATTATTGACTCAACTGTTGCGACGCCATATTTGGTGCGCCCTATCGAACATGGCGCAGATATTGTTTTGCACTCGGCCACGAAGTTCTTGGGTGGACACGGGACCACACTCGGCGGAGTAATCGTTGAATCCGGAAAGTTCAATTGGGGCAATGGAAAGTTCCCAACGATGACAGAGCCTGTTGCCTCCTACGGCGGCGTGTCATGGTGGGCGAACTTTGGTGAATTTGGATTCCTTACCAAACTTCGGTCAGAGCAATTGCGCGATATTGGTGCAACGCTTAGCCCAATGTCGGCATTCTTACTGGTGCAAGGTGTTGAAACTTTGGCACAACGCATGCGCGATCATGTTGCTAATGCCAAGGTGGTTTCAGAATGGTTAGAGAGCGACCCAAGAATTGAATGGGTTAAATACGCTGGCCTTGCCAATCACCCACATCATGGCCGGGCAAAGAAGTATTTGCCTGAAGGTCCGGGTTCGGTATTTTCCTTTGGGGTGAGCGCGGCTGGAGAATTAAGTAGCCGAGAGGCGGGGGAGAAGTTCATCAACTCCGTGCAACTGGCGAGCCACTTGGCCAATATTGGTGATGTGCGCACCTTGGTTATTCATCCGGCAAGCACAACGCATCGCCAGTTGACCGATGATCAGTTGATCGAAGCCGGTGTTCCACAGGACTTGATCCGAATTAGCGTTGGTTTAGAGGATGTTGCTGACATCATTTGGGATCTAGATCAAGCACTTACCGCTGCATCGGGGAGGTCACGCGCATGACATACGTTGCACCCAATGCGCTAGAGCGCCTTGAATTAATGAAGTCGGCACAGAATGTGGCAATCGTGGGAGCCTCCGATAATCCTGCCCGTGCAAGTTATTTTGTTGCCACGTACTTATTGGCGGCTTCGCATTACAAACTTTTCTTTGTGAATCCCAACCTTGAAACTATTTTGGGACATAAGGTTTATAAATCACTGGCCGATATTCCAGAGCCAGTAGATATCGTGGATGTTTTCAGGAGAGCGGTTGATATTCCTGGAGTTTTGGACGAGGCGATTGCTATTAAGGCCAAGACTTTCTGGATGCAATTGGGCATTTCCGATGATGTATCCGCCGAACGCGGAGTAGCTGCGGGATTGAACGTTGTCCAAGATCGCTGCATAAAGATTGAACATGCTCGATTTGCAGGAGGCTTAAATCTTGCAGGTTTTAACACGGGAGTGATTTCTTCTAAGCGAAATAAGTCTATTTAGTTTCTCTGCCAGTACTCAGGAGACTTCCAGGAGCAAGGGTCACTATCTATTTATAAGGCGGATAAAGCCAGATAGGCGAATCTAACCCTTTAGAAAGATCGTAAAGATCATGAGAAAGACCAAGAAGATCCAAGCATTAGTCGTAATCGCAGCAATGTCTACATTAATAATCGCACCAAGTGCTGGCGCAGCTACTCGTCCAACAACCACTCAGAAACTACAACTTCAGTATTTGGTTGAAGAAGAAAAGTTGGCACGCGATGTTTATCTTTACTTAGCCGACAATGTAACAACACAGAAGTTCGCAAATATTGCGAAGGCCGAGCAGGCGCATATGGATGAGATCTCGTTGCTTCTTAAGACCTATGCAATTACTAACCCAACGCTGACGCGCACAACTGGCGTCTTCAAGAATACGAGTCTGCAGTCGTTGTATAAGACGCTGACTGCACAAGGTGCCACTGGTCTTGTCGCGGCCTACGGAGTGGGCACGGCTATTGAGAATCTTGATATCGCTGATTTGCAGAAGGATCTCAAGTCCACCATGCCAGCGGATATGAAGTTATCTCTTGACCGCCTGCTTAGTGGATCACAAAATCACTTGGCAGCATTTGCTAGGTAGTTTTACTCACTCGGGTAAATCGATAACGGTCAGGATCCTAAAAGGTCCTGACCGTTTCGCATGTCCTGAGATTCGAATTGAAATTGGTATTGAAATTGGTATTGGAATTGGTATTGGAATTCTTGTTCGCGCTTTCGTGAATCTTCCTCGTAGCGCCATTAACGCCAAGGTGAGATTGCAGGGAGAAACTTAATACAACAGTGCAATAGATTTATAAGTATTAGCGAACGCTACGAAGGACCGCGGTGACCTTTCCTAGGATCTCGCAGTTATCTCCATCAATCGG
>CAIYRR010000100.1 GCA_903928745.1 uncultured Actinomycetes bacterium
AAGTTATGAAGGTTGGCGACAAGATTCAAGTAGAAATCGGCGAGATTGATCCAAAGGGCAAGTTGTCACTTGTTCCTGTTCTCGAAGATGGCGCAACAGAGTCTGCTGAGTAAGTAAGACTTTGAGCGTTCGACGCACAGTTCTATCTAGCGGCCTGCGTATCGTTACGGAGGAAGTTTCTTCGGTACGCAGCGCTGCGATAGGAATATGGGTCAATGTTGGTTCGCGTGATGAAACCCCGGCCGTTGCCGGGGCTTCTCACTTTCTAGAGCATTTACTTTTCAAAGGGACTACCTCCCGCACTGCACTAGAAATTTCATCCTCCATCGAATCTGTCGGTGGCGAGATGAATGCATTCACTAGCAAGGAATACACCTGCTTTTATGCCCGAGTAATCGATACCGATTTACCAATGGCTGTGGATGTCGTTTCAGATCTGATTACCTCATCATTGGTCACAGCAAATGACGTGAATTCTGAGCGCAAAGTTGTTTTAGAGGAAATCGCGATGCGCGATGATGATCCAAGTGATCTTGTACATGATCTTTTCTCAGACACTTATTACGGGGATATTCCAATCGGGCGCTCCATTCTAGGAACAGTGCAATCTATCAACGATATGTCACGCAATTCTGTCTTTAACTACTACAAGAAAAAGTACTTGCCCCAGGATCTTGTGGTTGCGGTTGCCGGAAATATCAAACATAAGACAGTAGTTGAAATGGTGGAGAAAGCTCTTTCTCGCGATGGGTTCTTAGATATTAAAGGGGCTCCGCAAGTACGCGCTAACACGCCAATCAAAATTAAATCTCAACAATCTGTTGGTCTCATTAACCGCAAGACCGAGCAAGCACATATGTTTTATGGTTTAGCTGGCGTTGCCCGCGATGATGATCGTCGCTTTACGATGGGAATACTTTCAGCAGCGCTCGGTGGTGGAATGTCTTCTCGACTTTTCCAAGAGATTCGCGAAAAGCGCGGCCTTGCCTATTCGGTCTATGCCTACGCCCAACAATTTGCAGGCTCAGGGTTACTCGGCTTTTACGCGGGTTGCCATCCATCCAAGGCGGTCGAAGTCGTCGAGATCATTAGAGAAGTCTTGGCTGATGTTGCCGAAAATGGCATGACTCACGAGGAAATCGAGCGCGCAAAGGGAGCAGTTCGAGGCTCGCTTGTTTTGAGCCAAGAAGATTCAGGCTCGCGCATGAGCCGAATTGGTAAGAATGAAATTGTGTATGGCGAAATCATGAGTTTTGATGACATATTGAAGGAAGTTTCTAGCGTGACTTCGGAGGCGGTACGTAAAGTCGCTGGCGAATTCCTCCTGAAAAGACCTACCCTTGCACTTGTTGGACCATATAAAGATACAAAGAAATTTGAAAAGGTTTTGGAGGGTTAAGTGAGCATCAACGTTGCAGTCTTGGGCTCCAAAGGTCGCATGGGAGCAGAAGTAGTTCGCGCTGTAACTGACGCGCAAGACCTCTCGCTCGTTGCACAATTAGATCTCGGCGATTCCCTAGATCAGCTAGTGAGCGCAGGTGCTCACGTAGTTGTTGATTTCACAACTCCGGATTCTGTTATGGCAAATCTCGAATTTCTTATATCGCACGGAATTAACGCCGTCGTGGGAACCACAGGATTTGACGACACAAAGATTGCTCACGTAAAAACCTTGTTGGCCAAAAACCCAACCGTCGGAGTATTGATCGCACCGAATTTTGCGCTAGGTGCGGTGCTGATGATGGAATTCTCAAAGCAAGCAGCAAAATATTTTGAATCAGCCGAAATCATCGAGCTTCATCATCCGGATAAGGTTGATGCACCAAGTGGTACTGCATCTCGCACTGCCGAGCTCATGACGCAGTCGCGCAATGAAGCGGCGCTGCGTGCTATGCCTGATGCAACCAAAAAATCTTTAGCTGGTGCCAGGGGCGCCACTGTTGGCCATGTCCCCATTCACTCGATTCGACTACGCGGACTTGTAGCTCACCAGGAAGTCCTCTTTGGCGGGCCAGGGGAGACTTTGTCGATCCGCCATGACTCTCTCGATCGCGTAGGATTCATGCCTGGCGTGCTCCTTGGAGTTCGGCAAGTAGGAACACATCCTGGTCTTACATTTGGTCTAGAACACTTCCTTACACTGTAAACAACTCACCGATAATCACAAGGAGCCTGAAACCATGTCTAAAGAAATAACAATGTATTCCGCTGACTGGTGCAGTGATTGCCGCAGATCAAAGCGTCTTCTGGATTCACTTGATGTGAAGTACAACCTCGTTGACGTCGAAAAAGACCCAAATGGCGCTGCAATGGTTGTTGAAATTACGGGTGGGCCACAATCAATCCCCGTAATCATGTTTAGCGATGGAACTCATCTAGTAGAGCCTTCGGATATTGATTTAAAAGCGAAGCTCGTTGCACTTTCTATTATCTAGATAAATTTCAGACGTCGTCCTACGATTGCGGCTTCGACGCGATCTGAAACTTCAAGGATTTCATAAATCCGCATAGTCTCATGTCGAATCGTGCTGACGCTATAACCAAGATCTTTAGAAATTTGGTGATTAGTTTTCGCCTCTGATAGCCCTTGCAAAATTGCCAGCTGACGTTGCGAGAGATTGCGATCTTCTTGCTTTTCCATGGGCGATTCGTTGCCAATTTCAAGTTTCTCGAGAAAGCGCAAAGCCAAGTACAACGATAAGGCGCGCCCGCAATCTCCTGAATCGAGTTTTAGTTTTTGAGTGTCATTAAGCGCTTTGGCAAAACGCACGGTAAGGAATCCGATCAGAACATTTTGCGAATACAAATTAATGACTACAAATTCTCGGTCAGCAGACCAAGTTGCCGCATCTTCCTTCTTCGCATTGAGTGCAAGAGATCCGACCGGCTCGAGCGCTCTCCATTCGGTTGCCGAATACACGCGTCCAACGTATGACTCAGTTTCACCGTATTGGGCAAGGCATACACATGTCCCATTTTTTCTCAGGTGCCAGATCATGGCGTGAACAGGGTTGTACGGAGCTAAATAATCCAGGGCCACGGATCGAGCAACATTTTCAAGGGGAGGCAGTGCTGAAAAATCTTCATACATGCGTCGAAGGAGTGCGTCAGTTGGCATATCCGCTCCCTTGCTGATCTTCAGAGGCGTTAGCCTAAGGGGGGTAGCCTGCGTTGCACCAGTCATGACGCGAAATGACCGGTCATTTTGAAGATCCTGATATTAGGGGTATCCCTACATGCCAAATGTATTCAAGCCTGGAAATGGTAGAGAAAAGCGGACGAGGCTGCCGCACAAATGACAACGACCGGAAATGGCGCTTTCAATTGGAGGGCAACAAGTGCGACTGCCAACCCGAGAGCTCGGTGGTCAATCATCAATTTAGTTTTTTCAGAGAATGTCTGGACCCCGATAAGAGCGCTCAATAAAACGATGGGTATGTAACCATTGATCGACTTAATTTTCGGGTGAGATAAATATTTCTCTGGAATTGATTGGCCAAGGTATTTCAAAGCAAAAACCGCAATGCTCGTACCGATAACGCCCCACCAAAGTTTATTCATTATCGGCCGCACTTCTATTTCGAAGACCCATGAGAATCGCCAGTCCAGCAGTTGCGATAACGGGCATACCTGCTGGGGCAATGGGAATGAGCACCAGCGCTAATGCAACGGCGGCAATTGCTATGAGTCGGTCGGCGACACTTTTCAATCGCGGCCATACCAATCCCAAAAATGCAGCGGGTACTGCTGCATCAAGTCCCCACGATGCTGGGTTGCCCATGGCTTGCGCGCCGAAAGCACCAGCTACCGTGAAGATATTCCAGAAAATAAATA
>CAIYRR010000101.1 GCA_903928745.1 uncultured Actinomycetes bacterium
TAGCTAGCGAATTGGGGCTCGGAATATTGCTTGGCATGTTGTTGCCGCGACTTCTCGATGCCTTTCCGAGGTCACGGGCATGAAGATAGTCATTCTCGCTTCAGGTAACGGCTCTTTGGCACAATCTATATTTGATGCCGTTTCAGATGGGGAATTGCCGGTCGAAATTTCCGCTCTTGTTTCTGATCAACCGAATTCTTACGTGCTTGAACGGGCAAGAAATTCTGGGATTAAGACTTTTGTTCTGGAGATGCAGCCAAATCGCGCGCAATGGAATGAGCAATTGCACGACCTGATAAAGACCATTCAGCCAGATCTAGTTGTCAGCGCTGGTTTTATGCGAATTCTGGATGCAAATTTTGTAGAAGATTTTCGAGTCATCAATTCGCATCCGGCGCTTTTACCCAATTTCCCTGGCGCACATGCCGTCCGTGATGCTCTAGCTGCAGGTGTGAAAGTCACTGGTACAACAATTCACTGGGTGGATGCCGGGGTGGATACGGGAGAAGTTATCGCCCAAGCCACACTTGATGTCGAAGCTGATGACACTGAGGAAACCTTGCACGAGCGCATTAAGATTCTCGAACGCGGTCTCATTGTTGCGACCATCCGCACACTAGTCCCAACTTCTTAGAAAGCGAAAAGTGATGTCAGATCGTAAGAAGATAAGACGAGCCCTTATTAGTGTCTATGACAAAACTGGCCTGATTGAACTCGCTCAAGCCCTGAACGCACAAGGCGTTGAAATTCTTTCAACAGGCTCTACCGCAAAGACGATTGCGGCATCTGGGGTTGCAGTAACAGAAGTGAGTTCCTATACGGGCTTTCCAGAAATCATGGGAGGTCGTGTTAAAACTTTGCACCCACGAGTGCACTCAGGGATTTTGGCTGATCAAGATAATCCTGATCATATGCGCCAGATTGCAGAGCATGACATCGACCCATTTGATTTAGTTGTTATTAATCTCTATCCATTCGAAGCAACAATTGCGAGCGGCGCGAAGTATGCAGAATGCATCGAGCAAATTGATATTGGTGGACCATCAATGCTTCGAGGGGCTGCGAAAAACCATGGATCTGTGGCGGTCGTTTGTCAGCCATCTCAGTACCCTCTGCTTCTTGAAGCCATCACCGCAGGCGGTTTTACACTTGATGAACGTAAGAATTTAGCATTGGAAGTATTTAGAACGACCGCGCAGTACGACCTTGCGATTGCAAATTGGATGGGATCTGCTCCAGAGAATATTTTGCCCGAATGGTTCGGGAAAGTTTGGACTCGAAAAAACGAATTACGTTATGGTGAAAACCCACATCAAGGCGCTGCGATTTATGCCGAAGTTGGCAGCCCGACAGGCTTAGTCGGTTCGACGCAACTCCATGGCAAGGAAATGTCCTTCAATAATTACACTGATGCTGATGCAGCTTGGCGTGCAGCGCATGACCATACGGATCCATGTGTAGCGATTATTAAACATGCAAACCCTTGTGGGATTGCTGTTGCCGCCACTATTTCACTCGCACATAAAGCGGCGCATGAATGTGATCCTGTTTCTGCTTTTGGGGGTGTGGTTGCAGCTAATCGAGAAGTAGATGAAGAAATGGCTCTCACGCTTTCGGAAATATTTACAGAAGTAGTGATTGCCCCCTCATTCTCCTCGAGCGCTCTAGAAATTCTGCAGCGAAAACCATCTATTCGAATTCTGCAATGTGAGAATTCTGAAACTTCTAAACAGGAGTTGCGTCCCGTAAGTGGGGGAATGTTGATTCAAGAGACTGATCTCATCGATGCTCCTGGAGATCATTTTCAAAATTGGACACAAGTATGCGGACCAGAAGTCGCACCAGAGGTGCTCGAGGATCTCGCATTTGCTTGGAAATCAGTTCGAGCAGTAAAAAGCAATGCGATTCTTCTGGCCAAGAATGGCGCTTCTGTCGGAATTGGAATGGGGCAAGTAAACCGCGTGGATTCGGCCAAACTTGCTGTTGATCGGGCGGGTTCGCGAGTGGCTGGATCTGTTGCTGCAAGTGACGCGTTCTTCCCTTTCGCCGATGGCTTGGAAATCTTGCTCGCCGCAGGGGTGGTAGCCATTGTGCAGCCAGGCGGTAGCGTGCGTGATGAGGAAGTCATCTCAGCAGCCAAGGTGAGGAACATCCCAATGTTTTTCACGGGAACACGCCACTTTTCACACGCCTAATCGCGATTAGTATTGAGGCATGAGCGCACAAATACTGGACGGGAAAGCACTTGCAACAAAAATCAAGACCGAACTTGCTGCCGATGTTGTTGAGTTAAAGAAATTAGGCCGAACACCTGGTCTCGGTACGGTTCTCGTTGGTGATGATCCTGGATCGCATTCATATGTTGGCGGCAAGCATCGAGATTGTCATGAAGTGGGAATCAATTCAATTCGCGTGGATCTTCCCGAGACTGCTTCCGAAGCTGATGTGCTCGCAGCTATTGCTGATTTGAATTCTTCCAAAGAGTGCACGGGATACATCGTTCAGTTGCCTTTGCCGCGTGGCATTAATTCTCAGCGCGTTCTTGAAGCCATCGACCCAGATAAAGATGCAGATGGTTTGCATCCACTAAATCTTGGTCGCCTTGTCAGCGGTGAACGTGCGCCTCTGCCTTGCACGCCTCACGGAATTGTTGAGTTACTTCGCCACTACAACGTACCTATTGATGGAGCGGAGATCACTGTCATTGGACGCGGCCTCACAGTGGGACGTCCACTTGGTTTATTGCTGACTCGCAAAAGTGAAAATGCGACTGTCACTTTGACTCACACAGGGACTCGCGATCTTGTTCGCCATACAAAAAACGCCGACATCATTGTTGCCGCAATTGGAAAAGCGCATTTCTTGACCGCAGAAATGATCAAGTCGGGCGCAGCCATTATCGATGTAGGAATTTCCCGAACCGATGCTGGCCTCCTTGGCGACGTACATCCAGATGTCATGAATATCGCGGGTTACGTTGCGCCAATGCCAGGGGGAGTGGGCCCAATGACCCGTGCAATGTTGATTAAGAATGTTGTGGATGCATGTCGCTAACTCCGATTTCACTTGCAAGCTACGCCACAATTGGCGTAGGTCTCTTGCTCGGCATTTTTGGAGTGGTGCGCGGAGGTTCAGTGTTGATCGCAGCCGGGTGCGCTGCAATCGCGATTTCACAGAAAAATGAGCGTGTTATTGGTCGCTTTCTCCCGCTAGCTTTGGCCGTGGCGCTTTTTGGCCTGGCAATAGCACTTCCCCGTGGGCGGTAGAATTATCTTGACGTCAAGAGAGTTTTCCTAGACAAAAACCAGATGGAAGGCAGTGAAGGTTATGGCAGGCAAAGTCACAGTAGTCGGAGCAGGTTTTTATGGTTCAACAACTGCTCTGCGATTGGCCGAGTACAACGTTTTCGACACCGTAGTTCTTACAGATATCGTTGAAGGCAAACCAGAAGGTATCGCTCTTGATATTAATCAATCGCGTTCTATCGAAGGATTCGAAAGCAAGGTAGTAGGAGCGACAACAACACCTGAAGGTGGCGGATACGAAGCCACAGCAAATTCCGATGTAGTTGTCATTACCGCAGGACTTCCTCGCAAGCCTGGCATGAGCCGAATGGATCTCATCGGCGTTAACGCAGGCATCGTTCGCGGAGTTGCCGAAAACATTGCAAAGCACAGCCCGAACGCTGTCATCATTGTTGTTTCTAACCCATTGGATGAAATGACCGCCCTTGCCCAACTCGCAACGGGTTTCCCACGCAATCGCGTTATGGGACAAGCCGGAATGCTAGATACCGCGCGCTTTACTAACTTTGTTGCGGAAAAACTTGGTGTCTCAGTTGGCTCAGTAAAGACTCTTACTCTGGGCTCGCATGGTGACACGATGGTTCCAGTGCCAAGTCGTTGCACCGTTGCTGGTGTTCCACTTTCTGAAAAACTTTCTGCGCAAGAAATTGACGAGCTCGTGACGCGCACTCGAAATGGCGGGGCTGAAATTGTTGCTCTCCTCAAAACGGGATCCGCTTATTACGCACCATCGGCCGCAGCAGCACGTATGGCTAAAGCTGTTATGGAAGATGCAGGAGTTGTTATGCCTGTATGTGCATGGGTTGATGGCGAATACGGAATTTCTGGCGTCTACTTGGGTGTTGAAGCTCAAATTGGTCGCGCGGGAATTGTGAAAGTTGTTGAGACAGATCTTTCAGCTACAGAGTTAGCTGAACTGAAAGTAGCCGCAGAGGCAGTCCGTACAAAACAAGCAGACGTACAAAGCCTTTAGGCTTTAGGAGCGGAGAAAAATGAACAAGATCAAGGTCGTTGGAACCGTTGTAGAACTCGACGGCGATGAAATGACACGCATTATTTGGCAGTTCATCAAAGAACAGTTGATCTTGCCTTATCTGGATATCAATCTTGAGTATTACGACCTCGGAATGGAGCATCGTGATGCTACAAATGATCAGGTGACCATTGACTCGGCACATGCGATCCAAAAGCATGGCGTCGGCGTTAAGTGCGCAACCATTACGCCAGATGAAGCTCGAGTTGAAGAATTTGGTCTGAAGAAGATGTGGAAGTCTCCTAACGGAACAGTTCGCAATATTTTAGGTGGCGTCATTTTCCGTGAGCCAATCATCATCAGCAATGTGCCTCGTTTGGTGCCACATTGGACCAAGCCAATCGTTATCGGCCGTCATGCTTTCGGTGATCAGTACAAGGCAA
>CAIYRR010000102.1 GCA_903928745.1 uncultured Actinomycetes bacterium
AAAGCTGCACTTCAGATGCGCGAGGGCAACGGCAATAATCTTCTCGATGCATTAGCTGCGGATTCACGAATGCCGCTAGATCGCAAGGCACTTGATGCACTCATTAGCGATCCGATTGAATTTACTGGCGATGCTCGCCAACAAATTGCACGAGTGGTCAATCGCATTGACGCGATTACTTCCGCGCATCCTGCGCAAGCGCAGTACAAACCCGGCTCCATTCGGTGAGCGGCTTCGGCCTAGCTGGCCCACCGCCAGCGCCTTCGATACCTGGGTGGGATCATGTCCGCACCGGAAAAGTACGCGACCTTTATACAAACGCCACTGGTCATCTTTTGATTGTGGCATCCGATCGAGTTTCTGCATTCGATTGGGTTTTACCAACAGAGATTCCCGGCAAAGGCGCGGTCCTTACGCAACTCTCACTCTTTTGGTTTGAGAAGTTAGCCGACGTTGTCCCTAACCATATATTGAGTACCGATGTCCCTGATCAAGTTAAGGGACGCGCTGTAATTGCACAACCTTTAACAATGTTTCCCATTGAATGTGTTGCGCGTGGTTATCTCACAGGAAGCGGATGGAGTGAATACAAGTCATCTCGGACTGTCTGCGGGATTTCTTTGCCCGAAGGATTACTCGATGGCTCGCAACTTCCGATAAATATTTTTACACCCGCAACAAAAGCCGAAATCGGCGATCACGACATCAACATTAACTTTGAAGAAGCCCAGAAGATTTCTCCCGAAGCTGGGCAATTGCGCGACTTAACATTGAAGTTATACGGCGCGGCAGCCGATTACGCCAAGGAGTGCGGAATCATCTTGGCTGACACTAAGTTTGAATTCGGTACAGATGATTCCGGTCAAATAGTTCTTGGTGATGAAGCTCTTACCCCAGACTCATCGCGTTTTTGGGAAGCAAATACATGGCAGCCAGGCGGGGCGCAGGCCTCCTTTGATAAGCAGTATTTACGGGATTATTTGACCTCTCATGGATGGGATCGAGAATCAGCTCCGCCAGAGTTGCCAAGTGACATTGTTGAAAAGACAGCCCAGCGATATCGCGATGCATATTTACGTTTGACCGGTACAGAGTTCAACTAACAAAACCTAGGAGCGCATGATGGCAAAGATCGTGGTCGAAGTAATGTTGAAGCCTGAAATCCTTGACCCACAAGGCAAAGCAGTCGCCGCCGCGCTCCCACGTCTAGGTTTTACATTCGCCAAGTCGGTACGCCAAGGAAAGCGCTTTGAAATTGAAGTTGATAGTGATCCAACACCTGCTCAATTGGCCGAAGTTTCACGCGCGGCCGAAACGCTTCTCGCCAATCCAGTTATCGAGACTTTTATTGTGAAGGTCGAGAAGTAGATGAAAGTTGGTGTTGTTACTTTTCCTGGATCTTTAGATGATAGAGATGCAGCGCGCGCCATTCGGGCAGGTGGCTCAGAGGCGATTGCGCTTTGGCACGATGATGCAGATTTGCACGGAGTCGATGCAGTAATTCTTCCCGGTGGTTTCTCTTATGGTGACTATCTTCGTTGCGGTGCGATTTCTCGCTTTGCCCCAGTGATGGGATCCATCATTGAGAAAGCAAATGCAGGGATGCCTGTACTTGGAATCTGCAATGGTTTTCAAATACTTTGCGAATCACATTTATTACCTGGGGCGCTGACACAAAATCAAGGACTTCATTTTCTATGCACACCACAAACGATAAAGATTGAAAACACCTCAACTCCTTGGACTCATGATTTCATCCAGGGTGCTGAGATTGTTATTCCACTCAAAAATGGTGAAGGTTCATTTCAATGTGATGATCCAACATTGGCAATGCTTGAATCAGAAGGGCGCGTCATTGCTCGATACGTTGGAGAAAATCCCAATGGTTCTCGTAACCTGATCGCTGGAATTACAAATGCGCGAGGAAATGTAGTTGGCCTAATGCCACATCCAGAACATGCGATTGATCCACTCACTGGCCCAACCGCCGATGGTTTGCCCTTCTTCTCATCGATTCTCAGCGTGATGGTGGGTAAGTAAATGGCGCTTGATACCGTTGCTATTGCAACCACCACTCCTGATCAAGAGCAACCCTTTGCAGCACTTGGCCTAAAACCTGATGAATATCAGCGTATTCGAGAGATTCTTGGACGCCGTCCATCTTCTAGTGAATTAGCAATGTATTCGGTCATGTGGTCTGAGCACTGCTCATATAAATCATCGAAAGTTCACCTCAAGCAATTTGGAGATAAGGCGCCACACAGCGACGCCCTCCTTGTTGGCATTGGCGAAAACGCTGGTGTTGTTGATGTAGGCCAAGGTTACGCAGTTACATTCAAAATTGAATCCCACAACCATCCATCGTTTGTCGAGCCATACCAAGGTGCAGCAACAGGTGTTGGCGGAATCGTTCGCGATATTTTGACGATGGGCGCTCGGCCTATTGCCGTGATGGATCCTCTTCGTTTTGGTCCAGCTGACGCGCCTGATACGCGCCGAGTATTGCCAGGAATCGTGGCGGGCATTGGTGGATACGGTAATTGCTTAGGTCTTCCCAACATTGGCGGAGAAATTATTTTTGATGAAACTTATGCGGGCAATCCTTTAGTTAATGCACTCTGCGTTGGTGTTATGCGCCATGATCAAATTAAATTAGCTAAGGCATCGGGTGCGGGCAACCTGGTTGTTCTCTTTGGTGCACAAACTGGTGGAGACGGAATCGGCGGCGTATCTGTATTAGCAAGTGAAACTTTCGGATCAACTGGACCAGCAAAGCGCCCAAGTGTTCAGGTAGGTGATCCATTCACAGAGAAAGTTTTGATTGAATGCTCGCTTGAAATCTTTGCCGAAGATTTAGTTGTTGGTATTCAAGATCTTGGTGGAGCTGGTCTCTCTTGTGCAACGAGTGAATTGGCATCTGGTGGTTCGGGTGGAATGCGCGTTGAGTTAGATACAGTCCCACTGCGCGATCCAAGTTTGTCTCCGGAAGAAATCTTGATGAGTGAATCACAAGAGCGCATGTGCGCAATTGTGGAGCCAAGCAAAATCGCTCGATTCTTAGAGATCTGCAAAAAGTGGGATGTCACAGTAAATGTCATCGGTGAAGTTACTGATGGCGATCGCTTGATCATCACATGGCATGGCGAAACAATTGTTGATGTTCCCCCGCGCACTGTTGCCCACGAAGGTCCCGTGTATAACCGCCCTCTTGCAAAGCCAGAGTATGTAGATCGCGTGAATGCCCAGGTACTGGATTTGCCGATGCCAAGCACTGCTGCCGAGGTAAAAGCAGCGGTTCTTAAGCTTATTTCGAGCCCAAACATGGCTGATAAATCATGGGTTACATCCCAATATGACAAGTACGTGCAGGGGAACACGATCCAATCCCAACCTGAAGATTCAGGAATGATCCGAATCGATGAGAGCACACATCTTGGTGTTGCGATTTCAACGGATGCAAATGCAACCTGGTCCTACCTCAATCCATATGAAGGTGCGAAGTTAGCGCTGGCTGAAGCAGCAAGAAATATTGCCACTGCAGGCGCAAAGCCTTTGGCTGTGACCAACTGCTTAAACTTTGGATCACCTGAAGATCCCGGCGTCATGTGGCAGTTTGCAGAGACGGTTCGTGGATTAGCAGATGGATGTTTAGAGATGGGTCTGCCTGTTACAGGTGGAAACGTCTCCTTCTACAATCAAACAGGCGACGTCGCGATTTTGCCAACGCCAGTGATTGGCGTTCTCGGTGTGATTCAAGATGTTCGTGAACGTACACCAATGTCATTTACGGATGCAGGTCTTGATCTCTATTTGATTGGCGACACAAAGAATGATTTGGCTGGCAGCGAATGGGCCTACATGCACAATCAGCGCGGTGGACAGTCACCGATTGCAGATTTGCAAGCAGAGATGCGATTAATCGAACTTTTATTAGAAGGTCAATCCATATTTGCTGCCGCACATGATTTAAGTCAAGGGGGTTTAGCAGTAACACTTGCTGAGATGGTTTTGCATCACGATGTTGGGGCAACGATTACTTTGACTCAAGAAATCGCTGTTGCACTATTGAGCGAAACTCCGGGGCGTGTTGTAGTTGCGATTTCGCCAAGTGATGCCGAGGCTCTTGCAACATTGGCTAGTAACCACAACGTTTCAGTCACGCAGTTAGGCACAACGGGTGGTTCATCACTCACAATCAACGATGCAGTTATCCCATTGGATGAATTGCGCATTGCCCACACACAAACCATTCCAAAGTTATTTGGTTAATGCGCGACGAAAAGATCTTGCAAGAGGTTAAAAGCACACTTGCGCAGTTAGAGAAGCTGCTACCGGGGCGCGCAATTGAAGTACGTGTCCCGCCCTACGCTGCAATTCAATGCGGCGAAGGACCAACTCATACTCGGGGCACACCACCAAATGTCATTGAAATGAATGCATCTACATGGTTGGCCCTTGCCAGCGGAGAGCAATCTTGGGCGACCGCATATGCCGCGGGCGACATTCGGGCCTCGGGGGCTCGGGCTGATTTATCAGCATATTTACCGCTTAGGATTACGCCGTGAAAACACTCACCGTCATCGTTCCGATATTCAATGAGGCTCGTTCAATTCCGCAGTTGGTTAAAGAAATCAGCGAATTGCCAAAAGGTGTGGTTTCGGAAGTCATTTTCGTCAATGATGGAAGCAGTGATAACTCAGTAGAACTTCTGGAGGGCGCTCTATCTAAGACGCACCTCAACTATCAGGTAATCTCTAAAAAGAACGGCGGTAAAGCAAGTGCCATCCAAGCAGGAGTTAGCGGTGTTCACTCCTCTCACTCACTCATTTTGGATGCTGACCTTGAATTAGCAACAACCGATATCTTGAAATTATGGGATGTTGTTCTTGCCGGAAAATCTGACACAGTATTTGGCTACCGCAGTTTCCTAGCGCAGTCATCATTTACCTATAGATATGCCAAAGGCAATCACGTAATTTCTAATCTCTACGGATTGCTTTTCAACGCAGTGATCACCGACATTATGTGTGGCTATAAATTAGTCCCGACGCCAATGCTGCAGTCGCTGCCTTTTAAATTCAAGAAATACGCTATTGAGATTGAGATTCCTATTCACTTGTGGGAGAACAAGATCAGACCCCACGAAGTGCAGGTTGAATACTTCCCACGCTCGCGCGCTGAAGGAAAAGGAATTACCGTGCATGACGCCGTTTCCATTATCTCTTCCATGATCTGGTATCGAATCTTTAAGGTGCACAAAAAATGATTCGCCGCATATTTGCTGGAGATCTGAAGAGTTCACTTCTTCGCAATGGTGTGATTGCAACGCTTTGGTGGATTGTTTTTTACCCCGGTTTCTATTCTGATGATTCATTCGCTGTAGTCACAATGGCCCGAACAGGCCAACTCTCCAGCGCATGGAGTGCGCCGTGGGCAGTATTCGTGCGTGTCTTCTCTTTGCACGGTCGCTACCCAGGAATCGTTACTTTGATCTTTGGCGTTGTATTGGCACTTAGCTTGACGGTCTTTATCTATTCGGTCATGGCACAGAAATCAGCCTCGGTTACTTCCTCTCTACTTTCGGCAACACCTCTCGTTGGCGCAATGGGTGTCACGATGTGGCATGACATCCCGATGACATCAGGGTTCTTCCTGGTGGCCGCTTTCATGATCCGTGCTTATAAGAATCAAGCGGTAAGTAAGAGCGATATTGGTTGGTTACTGTTTCCGGGAATGTTTCTGAGCACCTTTAGGCTAAATGGCATTCCAAGCATTGCGCTCCTGGCTTTTCTCTACATGTTTATGCGTGCACCTAAAATTGCAAAGAAACTTCTCGTTGTCGGTCTGATTTTCGCCGCGCTAGTTACATTGCTTGCGGGTACTGCAATCAATGAAGCCAAATCTAGAAATGGTGACATGGCAGTTGGCTGGATGCAGTACGACCTCTCTTGCTATGCAAGCACAGCGGCAGGTGCTGGATTCATCGAGAAAGCAATGCCAGGAGTTGGCAATACAGATAGCTGGAAATCGTCGCAGGCGTGCATTTGGTTCTCTGATGCCAAGTTAACAGAGGCCGACACAAACGCTTCTAAGACGCATTTGATGTCAACCTGGTTGCAGCTACTCAAACACGACCCCGTTTTCGTATTAACAACACATATGAAGCGTCACGAATATTTGGTTCCGCTTCCTGTTTATGGTTTACCTCGTCCACCATTTATTCACAGCACTGTGGAGTTTGCCGATCAAGGCATTGCATGGGCATTCCCACAAGTGGCTAATAAAGCACGAATCTACATTCGTGCATGGAATGCCGGTAGCCCGCTCTTCGCATACTCCGGACTTTGGTTGCTCTTTCTTTTCATCGCGTGGATAAAGACGCGTCGCCAAGACTTACTCCTAATTGTTCTATTAGCGACGATCTTGTCAGCCGGGTTATTTGTTGCAGCAGGAATTTCTGATGGCCGATACGCGCTCTTTACTCTGCTGGCCGGACAAGGCGTAGCTTTGGGTTACATTGTCGATGCACTACTCAAAAGAAGGCAGGCATCACATGGGGCGTAGACCAGATGGATTGCTCAATCACGAGATGTTTGACAGCGACAAGGGCCCACAAGATGCCTGCGGAATCTTTGGTGTGTGGGCACCTGGCGAAGAAGTAGCAAAACTAACTTTCTATGGTCTTTATGCGCTGCAACACCGCGGAACTGAATCTGCTGGAATTGCTTCCAGTGATGGTGAACGCATTCTTGTCTATAAAGATATGGGTCTGGTCTCACAAGTATTTACTGAAAGTGATCTGACATCGCTAACCGGTTCACTCGCCATTGGTCATTGCCGCTATTCGACAACAGGATCAAGTACTTGGGTAAATGCGCAACCAACACTGCGCCCAACCAAGTACGGCACTTTGGCTCTTGCCCACAATGGAAACCTCACCAATACAGGCGACCTTGCCGAATTGCTTCAGCGCCAAACACTTATGGCACCTGGTAAAGATCGGGGCGCGACCACAGATACAGAAATCATGACAGCACTCATTGCAGGTCAGGATGAAAAGAATTTTGAAGCAAGTGCCATGACTATTTTGCCTTTACTCGAGGGCGCATTTTCTCTTGTCTTTATGGACGAGCACACGTTGTACGCAGCGCGCGATCGCCACGGTGTGCGCCCACTTGTTATCGGCAAGTTAGAGCGCGGTTGGGTTGTTGCCTCAGAAACCGCGGCACTAGATATTGTTGGTGCATCCTTTGTTCGCGAAGTAGAACCTGGCGAATTCATTGCCATTGATGAAAAAGGAATTCGTTCGCATCGCTGGGCAGAACAAGACCCCAAGGGATGCCTCTTCGAGTATGTGTATCTTGCAAGACCAGACACAAGCATTGCAGGCCGTGGTGTTCACGTAACACGCGTTGCGATTGGAGAACGCTTAGCGCACGAGCATCCAGTGGAGGCAGATTTAGTTATTCCTGTTCCAGAGTCCGGTACCCCCGCTGCTATTGGATACGCAAAAGCTTCAGGAATCCCATACGGGTCAGGCTTTGTGAAGAACTCTTACGTCGGCCGTACTTTTATTCAACCCAGCCAGACGATTCGCCAATTAGGTATTCGTCTTAAGTTAAACCCACTGCGCGATGTCATTGAAGGCAAGCGCATTGTTGTTGTCGATGACTCCATTGTTCGCGGTAATACCCAGCGCGCCATTGTCCGTATGTTGCGTGAGGCGGGTGCGCTAGAAATTCACGTGCGTATATCTAGTCCACCAGTGAAGTGGCCTTGCTTCTACGGTATTGATTTCGCATCCCGCGCGGAGTTAATTGCGAGTGGATTAGCGGTGGAGGAAGTTCGCAGGTCTATTGGCGCCGATTCACTAGGTTATGTTTCACTTGAAGGATTGATCGAAGCCACACAGATTGCTGAAGCAAAGCTCTGCCAGGCGTGTTTCACAGGCACATACCCGATTTCTATTCCCGCAGATATGTCCGAAGGCAAGATGCGGTTGGAAATTACTCCCGTTGAAGGTGTTCACTAGTGGCCACCTATCGCGATGCTGGCGTTGATATTGATGCAGGAGATCGCGCTGTTGAATTAATGAAGGCCTCTGTTGCAAAGGCAACGAGGTCAGAAGTTGTTGGCGGCATTGGTGGGTTTGCAGGCCTCTTTGATGCAAGTGCACTCAAGAAATTAAACCGCCCTCTTCTTGCGACATCAACAGATGGCGTTGGCACAAAGACCGAGATTGCGCGCATCATGGGAATTTACGACACCATCGGTGAAGATCTCGTTGCCATGGTTGTAGATGATCTTGTCGTGTGTGGCGCCGAACCTCTTTTTATGACCGATTACATTGCGGTAGGAAAAGTTATTCCAGAGCGCATCGCAGATATCGTTAAAGGAATTGCATCAGGTTGTGTGAAAGCAAACACCGCACTTATTGGTGGAGAGACTGCCGAACACCCTGGTCTTCTGGGTGAAGACGAGTTCGATATTGCTGGCGCAGCTACTGGCGTCGTGGATGCCGACAACTTGCTTGATAAGTCCAAAGTGCAAGCCGGCGATGTATTAGTGGCAATGCCATCAAGCGGGTTCCATGCGAATGGTTTTTCACTAGTGCGCAAAATTATCCAAGACAAGAAAATTGATCTTCATTTGCATGTAAGTGAGTACGGCAAGAGTGCAGGCGAAATGTTCCTGACCCCTACAGAGATTTACACATTAGATTGCCTGGCACTTATGAAGGCGCTACCTGGATACCTTCGCACTTTCTCCCACATCACCGGCGGAGGTCTTGCCGACAATACGGCCCGTGTTATCCCGGATCACCTCACTGCCGTGTATGACCGCTCCACCTGGTCACTGCCCGTAGAGATGGATCTGATGGCCTCACTCGGCGGGGTACCCCAGCAGGACATGGAGCGGACCTGGAACGCTGGTATTGGCATGGTTGCCGTCCTTGACCCATCTCAGGCCGATCTTGCGCTTAAATCATTGGCCGCCAGGGGAATGAAAGCCTGGGTTGCAGGCGTTGTAATGGGTAGAAATGGGACAGAGTCGCGTTCGACTTTGGAAGGTACCTACCGGGCGCGATAGCCTACGCCCCTGACGTTAGACGCTAAGTAAGGAGGTCACGCTATGGGGCGCGGCCGATCAAAAGCCAAACAGACCAAAGTCGCTCGCGATTTGAAGTATTCATCCCAAGAGATGGATCTCGATCGCCTTGCAAAAGAACTCCACGGAGATGCCGACCCTAAGCAAGATCGTGATGATGACGATCCTTTTGCTGAAGGCAATTACATTCCCCGCGCATAACTTTCATGCGACCAACACCGTACGTTGCATCGCTTCGGGTGTACGAGCCTCTTTCTGCATTTGAACCCGCAGACCGATTGCGATGGATGCAATTGGAAGCAACAACCCAAACTGTTCATGAAGAACAATCTCGTGCATTGCGACGAGTTATCTTTCCTGAATCTCCTGCGCTTCGTTTAGATGGTGCACATGTTTTGGATATCGAGGGCGCTCGCTATGTTTCACCGTGGTCCACTGCTACTCGTTGTTGGTCTGCACTAGAAACTTTCAAACAATCAATGCCATCGAGTGTGAGCCCAATGTTTCTTCCACCTGCGATGGAAGATGTAATTTCTGCAGGTGTGGATTTTGTAGAGAACAAAGTTTCACACATCCTTACCGAAACTTGGATTATTCCTCCGCGATGGTTTTCACTTTTCATTCCTGAAGAACGAGTTCGCGGAAGAAACGCCGAAGGTGCGTTTACTGTTATGCGCACATCAATTGCACATGCAAAGACAAGGGCCGAATCTGCACATGCATCAGTGCAAGGTGCATTTGGTGAAGGACCAGTTGAAGAAGAGATCCAAGATCTTGTTGATTGGCTTTCAATGTTTCATCCGCAATCATTTCTTGAATTAGATTATGGTGGTCTAGCTGGTTACCTAGAAAAGTCATTGCACGATCAAGGTGAAGATGGACTTGATGCAGACACTTCTATTGAAGATGTTTTGTTATCTATAGGAGGGTTAGCTGCGGGTGATGGCGCAGTTGCCGGGCGCGGATACGAACGGTTAGTTACTCGATGGAGGCGTGTCGCAGCCTTTGAGCAGGCGATGTAACTTTATTTCGAGGGTATTAGCCCTGAGAATGTGTGACCAGTCTTTAGCAAAAATCCCCTTGTAGAGACTAGGATAAAGGCGCATACTTCCCCGCAATTACTAATTAAACGGACATTTGTGGAGGTAATTGTATGAACAGATTGACCGATGCCGAGGTTTTGTTAACTCCTGGTGAAGTCGCCGCACTTTTTCGTGTCGATCCTAAGACTGTAACCCGCTGGGCAAAGGCAGGCAAAATCACCTCTATTCGTACACTCGGCGGGCATCGCCGTTATCGTGAATCCGAAGTTAAAGAACTTCTTCTCGATCATCCTGCAACAACAAACTAGTCCTCTATTTCGACCACCGATTAAGAAGGAATACGCGACTCTTACCTTATGCAATATTCCATTCAGCGTTACTTGCTCCTTGGTTTCGTAACACTTGTATTTGTTGGAGTGCTCACTCCAGTAATGCGATCGATTGCAATGAAGATCGGCGCCTTTGATGCGCCAAATATGTCGCGCAAGATTCAGAAAGAACCAGTCCCGTATCTAGGTGGCGTTGCGATATCCATCGGTGTTGTGGCTGCTTCATACGCAGCACTCTTGTACGCCGATAATTCCATTCACACACTAGAACTTGCCAGCACGGTTCTACTTCCTGCAATCGCAATATCTGCAATGGGGTTAGTTGATGACCTCAAAGGCTTGCAACCTTGGCCGAGGTTGTTGGCGCAAACAGGAGCCGGCTTAATAGTTGCGATTGCGTTAATTTCAACGAACACAATTGGCACCCCATTTAATAATCGTCTGGTTGATGGATCAATTACGACCTTGTGGGTTGTAGGCGTATGCAATGCAATTAATTTCTTTGACAATTTAGACGGTGGCGCAGCCGGAACCGTTGCGGTCACATCTATTTTTCTTTTCCTCATTGCATACGATGGAGAACAGGTTTTGGTCAGTGCATTGGCAGTTGTCACAGCAGGTGCAACACTCGGTTTCCTTTTCTGGAATCGCTCACCCGCAAAGATTTACATGGGCGATGCGGGTGCACTCTTCCTAGGAGTAATTATTTCAGTCCTCACAATTCGCCTGGAACCAAATATTGTCTCCCGCAATTTGGCGTTATCCATCCCCCTCGCATTGTTGGCGATTCCCATCATGGATACGACCGTAGCTGTCTGTTCCAGAATCAAACGCGGAATCTCTCCTTTTGAGGGCGGCCGTGATCATTTGTCTCACCGGTTAATGCGCATCGGATTGGGACGCCGCCGGACCGCCTTGGCCTTGTGGGCGTTAACGGGTGTTTTCGGTGGGATTGCCTACGTTATTTACAAGTGGCCAGAACAATTGGGTTATCGATTTATGGTGTCCGGTGGACTTCTGTGGCTAGTTTTAACGATTCTCTTCTTCCGCATCCCAGCAACAGATTAAATACCGGTCAATGACGGTAGCCTTCACCCATGACTGATAAGAAACCAGCTGATGACGCCCGCGCAAAGTTCCTAGAGGCGCTAGACAAGAAGAACCAAAAAGGCGGCGCTGGTAGCAACGGTGGCCCATCCAGTGCTTCAAAAGTTGGTGGCGGACAAGCTGCAGGTGGTGCGCCGAAACGTTTTCAACGTAAATCCGGATCGGCCTAAACTTTAAGGATTTTATGACAGAGAAAGATCGGGCACCTTTCTTCTTTAATCCTCTTCGTTCTCGCATTCTTCTGGTCTTCGTGCTGGCTCATTTAGGTTTTGCCCTAGTGCTTGGTGAAATCTATGCCTTTGCTCCCGATGAAGGTGGCTACTTAGGTATTTTTAACGAGCTCTATTCACGTCACTTTTCTTTAGCTGGCCATCTCGGGTGGGTTGGAACAACCCCAATTTGGTATCTGCAGATAATTTACATGCCTGCGAAGCTACTCACATATCTAGGGATACCGAGTTATTTTGCTTTGCGATTACTCGCCATGACTTTATCTGGGATATCTGTCTACTTGATTTTATGTATCGCAAAGCATCAAGCAAGTAGAGAGAAGTTTTTTTGGAAGGCACTGATTGCCGTTTTGTTTATTCCGACTGCATTTTTCTGGATGACACTCAGTCTTCGCGAAGAATTTCTATTCTTAGGTCTTTCAAGTTTTTGCGCTGGGCTCTACCTGTTAAATCGGGAAAGGCAACGGCTTGCGTTATTCCTATTAGCACTAGGCGCATTTTCAGTTTGTAATACAAAAGGGTACCTATTTGTTCTGATGGTATTCGCGGTTGTTGCGTTAATTTTGATTCGCACGATTTTGCGAAGGCATTTTGTTGGCGCACATTCAGTGCTCATTTTGGCGATTGTTTTGCCTTTGTTTTTCTCGCCAGCAACAGCGAAAAGTTTGGCGACAGCAGTTGCGGGGCAATTCACAACTAAACATGGGACGTTAATAACTGCTTTTGACGGCGCAGGGACTTCGGAGCAGATTTCCTCGACCAGCGGAAGCACGACGACACAAGCTTTGGCGGCGGAGGTGAACGCGCACCCAGACAATATTTTTTCAAAACTTGCGTTGAAAGCAAAACTTGTTGAGAAAGCAAAACCATCATCTACGACTACATCGACCGTGACCCAAGACCCTAAGCGAGTGGCACGCCTATCCCTGCAGCCGGGTCACCTTCATGAACCTTTAACACTTTTCGCCCCCTCCGCAAGATTTTTAATACTTCCTTCACCGTTTATTGACAACGGATCTAAGTTCCAAAACTTAGGGTCTCTCGAAGAAGTTATCTGGTGGGGTCTTTATCTCCTGTTGGCTTTTATGATCTATAGGTTAATTCGGAGTCATCGCAAAATTGATGATCTTTTCATTTGGGCAGGTGCTTATTCTGTGTTCTTTATTATCATCAGCGCAGTCACAGAAATTAATGTCGGTACTGCTTTACGCCATCGTTCAATCTTACTTATTCCAATGTTGGCGATGATTCTTATGTGCCAAGAGCCAGCCAAAGTGGTTTCGGTAAAAAGTGTTTCTGCTTGAAATCCGTGTGCGTCCCAATTCCTCACGCAACAAAGTAGGCGGGACTGTCGGTGATCCGCCCCGATTAGTTGTTGCCGTACAAGCACCTGCAGTGGATGGCAAAGCTAATGATGCTGTGCTCAAGGAATTGGCTAAGGCGTTTGATTTGCGCCAACGAGATTTCACCATTGTCTTTGGTGAACTTGGCCGAGATAAGAGAATTTTGGTAGCTGGCGATGATTTAGAACTTCAGAAAAGGTATGAAGAGTTAGTGGGAGATCCGAAACTTTTATAGTGCTGTCGCAACAAACTTGAAGTGGCTCGGGACAGGATCGAACTGTCGA
>CAIYRR010000103.1 GCA_903928745.1 uncultured Actinomycetes bacterium
ATCTACCTTATTAATAAGCAAAATAACTGGGAGGTTCTTTTCAAGAGCCTTGCGCAATACGAAACGTGTTTGTGGCAGTGGACCTTCTGATGCATCCACGAGCAAAATAACGCCATCGACCATTTCAAGTCCGCGCTCAACTTCGCCGCCGAAGTCAGCGTGACCCGGGGTATCAATAATGTTGACGATTGTGTCTCCGCGCTTTACCGCGGTGTTTTTGGCAAGAATCGTGATGCCCTTTTCGCGCTCGAGGTCCATCGAGTCCATCATGCGGTCTTGGCCTTCGCCCTGCTTCTTATAAGAGGCGAATGCGCCCGATTGCCACAACATGGCATCAACAAGAGTGGTCTTTCCGTGGTCAACGTGGGCGATGATCGCGACGTTACGCAGATTTTCGCGCTTCTTGACAGGCAATCCGGCTAAGTGCGCGGTTGATGGCTTTGACATTGTTCCTCAGATTCACTCGATTGTGCTCATGATCAACATCAATAGAGCATGCGCAGAATACCATCCAGCGCTCATAACCCTTAAATCGTGCTGTTTTTAAGCGTAGTTAATGATTAGATTGCAGAGGTAAAATACGGAAAACTAATAAGGAGCAAGAAATGACGCAGCCAGTCGCTAATCCAGAACTCGGAGCACAAGTATTCGCAGCCGATCGAGCCCATGTATTTCATTCATGGTCTGCGCAGGCACAGATTGCTCCGATACCTGTTGCAGGAGCGGAAGGTTCATACTTCTGGGATTACGATGGAAAGAAGTATTTGGATTTCTCTTGTCAATTAGTTTTCACCAACATCGGTCATCAACATCCGAAGGTTGTTAAGGCAATCCAAGAGCAAGCAGCAATTCTTGCAACGATTGCTCCACAACATGCCAACACTGCGCGCAACGAGGCAGCTGCTCGAATCGTGGAATTAGCTGGACCAAAGTTCAATAAAGTTTTCTTCACCAACGCTGGTGCCGACGCCGTAGAGAATGCAATCCGCATGGCTCGCTTGCACACAGGCAAGCAGAAGATTTTCTCAACCTACCGTTCGTATCACGGAAACACTGGCGCAGCGATTAGTTCTACTGGTGATCCACGCCGTTTCCCAAATGAGAACAGCATTGGCCACGTGCATTTCTGGGGTCCATACCTTTACCGCTCATCTTTCTGGGCACAGAGTGAAGAGCAAGAATGCGCGCGCGCACTAGAGCATTTAGAGCAGACCATTATTTTCGAAGGTCCAAAGACTATTGCTGCGATCTTGATTGAATCAGTACCAGGTACTGCCGGAATCTTGGTTCCACCTAAAGGCTATCTAGAAGGCGTTCGCGCACTCTGCGATAAGTACGAAATCCTCTGGATTGCCGATGAAGTCATGGCGGGCTTTGGCCGTACTGGTAAATGGTTTGCCTTTAAGCACTCAGCTGCCGAGCCAGACCTCATCGTCTTCGCAAAGGGAATCACATCAGGGTATGTCCCACTTGGTGGCGTGATCATTCCTGATTACATCGCTAAGACTTTTGATGATCGTGTATTCCCAGGTGGACTTACTTATTCCGGGCATCCCCTTGCTTGTGCAACGGCAGTTGCCACCATTGACGCCATGAAAGAAGAAGGTATCGTTGAAAACGCAGCGCACATCGGGGAAACAATTTTGGGACCTGGGCTTCGTGAATTAGCAAAGAAGCACAAGGTCATTGGTGATGTACGTGGAGTTGGCGTTTTCTGGGGAATGGATATCGTCACAGATCGCGAATCACGTGCACCGATGGCACCTTATGGTGCATCCAGCCCAGCAATGAACGAACTCATTGCTGCGTGCAAGGCTAATGGTCTGATGCCATTTCCAAACTTCAACCGCCTGCATATGACGCCACCGTGCAATATCTCCGAAGCCGATGCTCGTCTTGGTTTAGAGATGTTGGATAAGGCACTTACGGAAATTGGAAAGCACTACACCGGCGCATAGTATTTGCGAATAATCTGGAGGTTTTGATGGCGAAGATTTATGAAAGCTTCTCTCAGTCACTCGAGGGTTTGCTCCATGATGGCATGACTCTTGCTGTCGGAGGTTTCGGGGTATCTGGTATTCCTTCTGATCTCATCGAGGCTGTAAGAGACTCTGGAGTGAAAGATCTCGTTGTTGTTTCCAACAATATGGGCGTTGATGGCAAAGGCTTAGGTCTCTTGCTTGAAAATAGCCAAGTACGAAAAGTTATCGCTTCCTATGTTGGTGAAAACAAACTCTTTGGAGAGCAATTTATCGCTGGAAAAATTGAAGTTGAATTTTGCCCGCAAGGAACTTTGGCAGAGCGTCTTCGATGCGGAGGTGCGGGAATTCCTGCCTTCTATACAAAGACAGGGGTTGGAACTTTGGTCGCCGAAGGAAAACCTCACGCAGATTTTGACGGTGTAACGTACATTCAAGAAAGAGCAATCGTTGCTGATGTTTC
>CAIYRR010000104.1 GCA_903928745.1 uncultured Actinomycetes bacterium
AAACCTGTAAGCCAGAATCCAGCTCGCATAGCATCACCACCGCGCTCCTCCTGAGAGAGGGCAACTCCGGTTGATTCATCAATCGTGATCTGTGAAGCGACGATTCGTTTCCAGCCTCGGACTTTCAAAATAGGAGCCATGCGCATTCCATATAAACCATTGCGAAATCCAAGAAGTGTTGCCGTTGTGATTCCGCTAATTGCGCTCCCACCTGCTCCGATTACTCCGATGACAGCAAATTGGGATGCCCCGGAAAAAGTGAGCAAAGATAGAAGGCAAGTTTGCAGAACGGAAAATCCTGCAGCAACGCTAGCGGCCCCAAAGGCTGCCCCATATGTCCCGACAGTAAGGGAGACGCTGAGTGAATCCCTGAAGGTCGCACGGCGAGAGGTGTTAGACACGACTGGAATTGTGCCCTATTAAATGCGATGGCGCGCGCGAGTGAGTAGATAGGGTCGCGCTATGTCGGAAGCAATCTTTAGAAGTGATATGACCGTTGAATTGGTCAAAGCCAGCGCCAGCGATGCGGACGTTATTTGGGCCGCCCGGGTTTCCACCGCAGGGGAGCAGTCCTTAGAAGAAGTAGGTGAGGATCCGGCCAAGTCGGCGGGGTTGATCAATTACTTAGCACGCGAGCGCCACGGATCACCTTTCGAGCACACCTCCATGACCTTTTTTGTATCTGCTCCAATATTCGTTTTCCGTGAATTCATGCGCCACCGGATTGCTTCCTATAACGAGGAGAGCGGTCGATATCGTGAACTCCAAGCAATTTTTTATGTACCGGCGCCAGAGCGCAAACTCGTGCAAATTGGCAAGACGGGTGCGTACGAGTTCGTTGATGGAACGAAAGAGCAATACGACATCACTACGAATGCAATGAAGGAAAGTTATAACTTTGTCTACGAGCGTTATCAAAGAATGCTTGAAGCGGGGGTAGCTCGTGAAGTCGCCCGCGCAGTATTACCTGTTGGTCTCTACTCATCCATGTACGTAACGATGAATGCTCGCGCGCTGATGAACTTCCTCTCATTGCGAACTTCTCGCGAAGGTTCACATTTTCCTAGCTACCCTCAACGAGAAATCGAGATGGTGGCCGAGAAAATGGAAGAACATTTTGCTCGTTTAATGCCGCTGACGTACGGGGCATTTGAGAAATCTGGACGCATCGCCCCTTAAGCACGGTAGCCTTAGCCCATGACAATCCTTGCGCCATTTGGGCGTTTAGCCACCGCAATGGTGACTCCCTTTAAAAAGGATCTCTCCATTGACTGGGATGGGGTTGCAACACTCGCAAACCATTTAGTTTCTACCGGTCACGATGCAATTGTCGTGAACGGGACAACGGGCGAGGCACCGACAACGAGTGATGATGAGAAAGATCAAATTATCAAAGTTGTTCTTGAAGCCGTTGGGTCGCGTGCCAAAGTTGTTGCCGGTGCTGGCAATAATGAGACTTCACATTCAGTAGAGCAGGCTCTTCGCGCACAAAAGGCAGGCGCTCATGGCTTGCTCGTTGTGACTCCGTATTACAACAAACCTCCTCAAGCAGGAATTGAAGCGCACTTTCGTGCGATTGCAGATGCATCCGAATTACCGGTGATGATGTACGACATTCCTGGTCGTACGGGAATACCTATTGAGCCAGACACGATTGTTCGTCTTGCAGAGCATCCTCGAATTGCTGCATTGAAAGATGCAAAAGGTGATGTTGCATCGACTTCATGGGTTATTAAGCGCTCCGGAATTCCTGTGTATTCTGGTGATGATATTTTGAATTTACCTCTGCTCTCTGTTGGAGCAGTTGGATTTGTTTCTGTTTGTGGTCACACCGTTGGACCACTGCTTCGTGAAATGCTCGACTCCTGGTTTGCAGGCAATCCAGCGCGCGCATTGGAGATGCACCAAAAAGCCCTTCCCGTATTTACTGGGACTTTCCGCACGCAAGGTGCGATTCTCACTAAGGCCGCTCTTAATCTCATGGGACTTCCAGGCGGCTACACCCGATTACCTTTAGTGGATGCAACACCGGCACAGATTGCGCAATTGCGTGAAGATCTTCTTGCTGGTGGCGTAACTCTTTCCGCATGACGCATCCACATCCAGGACTTGCAACCCCTGCAAAACTTAAAGCAGGAGCGTTGCGAATAGTTGCCCTCGGTGGGCTCGGCGAAATCGGTCGTAACATGACCGTCTTTGAGACCGCAGGAAAGTTATTGATTGTTGACTGCGGAGTACTTTTTCCTGAAGAAACACAACCCGGCATTGATTTAATTCTGCCCGATTTTTCCTACATCAGAGATCGACTCGATGATGTCATCGGAATTGTCCTTACGCACGGACACGAAGATCACATCGGCGCTGTTCCATATCTCCTGCGTGAACGTGGCGATATCGCGTTATACGGATCTGCACTTACTCTTGCACTCGTTGGCGCAAAGCTTCGCGAACATCGAATCACTCCACTTACCCGGGAAGTCTCCGCCGGAATGAGCGAAGACATAGGGCCATTCACCGTCGAATTCGTAGCCGTCAATCACTCGATTCCAGATGCATTAGCCGTTGCTATTCATACAACGGCAGGAACAATCTTGCACACCGGTGATTTCAAGATGGACCAACTTCCACTGGATGGCCGTATTACTGATTTGCGCGCCTTTGCATCCTTGGGCGATAAAGGCGTCGACATATTCTTGGTCGATTCCACCAATGCAGATGTACCTGGATTCACACCGGCAGAGCGAGACATCATGCCTGCCCTTGATCGCGTATTCAGAGCCACGAAACGACGTGTCATCGTGGCTTCCTTCGCATCTCATGTACACCGCGTGCAACAGATAATCGACACTGCAATTGCTCATGATCGCAAAGTATCTTTTGTTGGCAGATCTATGGTGCGCAATATGAAGATAGCTCAAGATATGGGTTACTTAACGATTCCAGATAATTGTGTCCTTGATTCAAAGGAGCTGGAAAATTTCGGCGATAATGTTGTGTTGATCTGTACGGGTTCACAAGGAGAGCCATTAGCAGCGCTTTCGAGAATGGCCAACGGAGACCATGCAATTCGCGTGGGCGAAGGCGACACAGTTGTTTTGGCTTCATCTCTTATCCCAGGAAATGAAAACCCGGTGTTTCGAGTCATTAACGAACTCACACGCTTTGGTGCCAAGGTTGTTCACAAAGGTAACGCCCTCGTGCATGTATCTGGACATGCGGCTGCGGGGGAGCTTCTGTATTGCTACAACATTGTTAAACCTAAGTATGTAATGCCCGTTCATGGCGAATGGCGCCACTTACGCGCTAATGCCGAATTGGCAATTCAAACAGGCGTGCCACGCGCCAATGCGATCATCATTGAAAATGGAATTGTCGTTGATCTTGTCGATCATGAGGCGAGTGTTGTCGGTAGCGTTCCCGTTGGATTTGTTTATGTCGATGGTCAGAGCATCGGTGATATAACAGAGGCTTCACTCAAAGATCGTCGAATTCTTGGCGAAGAGGGATTCATCTCCGTTGTTGTTGTGATTGATTCACAAAGTGGAAAGATTGTAGCTGGACCTGATATTCATGCACGCGGTTTTGCCGAAGATCTCGAGCTCTTTGACGAAGTGAAGACTCGCATTGAGAAAGCATTAGCAATTGCCGTTGCTGATGGAATCAATGGAACACATCAGCTTTCGCAAGTTGTACGAAAAACTGTTGGAGGATGGGTTGGCGGGGAGCATCGACGTCGGCCAATGATTGTCCCTCTAGTAATTGAGGTATAGATCCCTCATTCGGCGCGCCTGACCCTGCCTAATTTAGTATGAAAATAGACTGACCCTTATGGCTAAAAGAAAATCACGCGCGCCCAAAACCGCCATGTTTGGGCGAGGTCTAGCTGGCGTGTGGCGCTTCTTTGCCAACGCACTCGGCGGCGCAGTTCGATTTATTGCCCGCGGTGCAAAAGATCTTGACCCGGTGCACCAGAGAGATGGGATCGCCTTCCTCTTCTTACTTTTTTCACTCATTGCCGCCGCAGGTACTTGGTTTCATTCAGATAATCTTGTAGGTCGCGCACTTTATTCGCTGATCTACGGCGGATTTGGTCGCGTTGGATTTTTCACTCCTTTGCTTTTGCTTTATTTTGCATTGCGACTCTTTCGTGTACCTGATGAGAAATCGGCAACGGGTCGCATCACAGTAGGAACATTTGCTTTACTTCTTAGCAGCGCTGGCTTGGCGCATATGCTCAATGGATCATCAGGTACAGGCGCAACTGCAATGCGACATGGTGGCGGATGGCTGGGGTATGGCGTATCGCACCCATTGATTTTACTGATGACATCTTTGCTGGCCTATCCCGTATTGGTTTTGCTCTTCGTATTTGGCGTTTTGGTTATTACTGCAACTCCTGTCTCACAAGTTTTCGCGAGGGTGAGCACAACAACGAGATGGCTTTACGTAAAACTTTCTGGACGAATGAAACGCGCCGCTGAAGACTTTGAAATCTCTGAATCTCCTCCTTTTGAGACTCCGCTAGTTGCCGAGTGGCCACATGAAGTTGAAGAAGAACTGGATGAAGAGAGTTTTGACGAAGAATTCACTGTTCCCATCCCTGCACCCAACTTTCCTCCCGTGGTCCACCCTGTAGTTACTGGCGGAGAGGCTAACGCGGCAAAGCGCCCAGTTCAGTTGTTGCTTTCAAGTGATTCTAAGTACGTTCTTCCTGCTCCTGATTCACTACGGACAGGGGTTCCTG
>CAIYRR010000105.1 GCA_903928745.1 uncultured Actinomycetes bacterium
CCACCGTTTGCATTGACATAATCAAAATAGGCCTTCATTGCTCCAGGAATTTTGTTGTAACCAGGAGATGCGGCGCCAGTCATTGGCAACGTGATACCTAACTTAATTGAGTTGGAAGTTACGCCAACTTCATTGCGCACTGAGAAGGCTTGCGCTGGAATTGCCGAGAGAGCAAGGGCTCCAGTAACAAGCACCGCAGAAGCCACGAGAAGCTTCCGACGATTTGTTCCGATCATGTATGTCCTTCCATCGAGGGGTGGTTGACCTAGTTAAAGATGTGCTTTCGCATTCTTTCGAATGCGAAGTGTTCGCAACTGCTCCACGGGTCCGTTCGGTACGAGCAAGACCACCAGAATCAGTAACGCGCTCACCAATACACCAGGCAAGTTCTGGGTCACTACGTCCGAGTCTCCGAGGCGATGGGATATCGCGCTCGCAATTTCGGGCATTGCGACCAAGGTCACTGCGCCAATCATGACCCCTGGGAGGGTGGTTACGCCAGACAAAACGGCGCCAGTTAGCAGGGAAAATGACAAGGTCAACGGAAATGCGCTGGGAGATACGGTGCCGATGGTCATGGCCAGGAGGGCTCCAGATAGGCCTGCCAGGCCCGAACTGACGGTAAATGCGAGGGTTTTAGCCTTACCCACGTGAATTCCTGCCAATTCAGCCGCTACTTCATGGCCTCGGACCGCCCGCCAAGTGCGTCCATAACGAGAACGAAGGATATTTTGCAGCCACCATATGGCAATCAGCGCCGCTGAGGCCGCGATCCAGAAATACCACTTATAGGGAGAGAACTCCGCGCCGAGTGACTCTGGCGGCATACCCACATCGAAGATGAGGCCTTGTTCGCCCCCCAAGAATGAAAATTGGTTGGCGACCGAAGGCAACCCCACGGCAAGTGCCAAAGTTGTACCTGCAAGATATGGACCTGAAAGCCGAGCAGCAGCCGTACCTAATACAGAACCGGCGGCAGCGGTTACGAGAACGGCAACAGCAAAACATAACCAAATTGGAAGTGACCAATAATTTCTTGCCAGAACTGCTGAGTAACCGCCGATAGCGAGAAGGGCTCCATGTCCAAGTGAAACTTGACCAGAGTAACCCGTCAACAAAATTACCGAAGAAATCGCAACCACAAACATTGCCAGCGTTGCACCTTGGTAAACGCGTAATTCATCTACCCGATTTCCTGCCAAGAAAAGAATAAATCCAAGAAATACAAAGAAGAAAAGACGTCCAACATTTGTATGAATTAATTTATGCACGTCGCCCACCTTTCTTTCCCATAATTCCTTGAGGGCGAACAAGTAAAACCAAGATTAACAAAATGAAGGCCGTCATAAAGAGAAGCGTTGCATTGATATACATCAAGACGATTGCGAGGACTAGTCCGAGTAACAAGCCGCCAATGACGGCACCGATCAAACTTTCCAAACCGCCAATGACGGCAGCAATAAAACCGAACACTAAAAGCAAACTGAATTCCAATGAGTCTGGTGAAAGCGCACCCGTTCCATTAGGAGTTTGCAACATTCCTGCTGCCGCGCCAGCTGCCCCTGCAATCGCCCAACCCAGAGTTCGGATCGCATCCACCTTAACGCCCGCTAATCGCGCAATCTCTGGTGCAAATGCAGATGCTCTTAGAGCCAGCCCGATATTTGTCTTTGTGAAAATCAAAGAGAGAACAACCATCATGACAACAACGGCTGAAACAATCACTAACTTAAAAGGAGAAAGTGCAAATGTGTGACCAGAAATCGTGTATCCAATATTAGAAACTGGAGGTCTAATAATGGTCTCTTTGCCACCCATAAATATCCCGATACCAGAACGAATAATTCCTAAAAGACCTAGGGTTGCAATGATCGGAGCGACGCCAGCAATTGGCCCTGTATTTCTCTTGAATAACGTGCGCATAAAAACGATCTCAATAAATGCAGACACTCCAGCGCCAAGGATCATGGCCAGAATGAGCGCAACCCAATATGAATTAAAACGTCCGATACATTCAAATCCAATATAGGTGGAAAGAAGCGCTTGACCCGCTTGTGCAAAATTTATGACTCGCGTACTGCGCCAGACGAGAACCAGCGCAATCGCCATTAACGAATAAACCGCGCCAGATGTGAGGCCGATAAGTATCGTGTCTATGAAGGTAAACATTCTTATCGCCCCCTAATAACCCAAGTAAGCCGCGCGTACTTGCGGATTCTCGATGAGCGACTTGGCTGTATCACTTGCAACAACGTGTCCTAAATTGAGAACAATGCCAACATCTGCAATCTCGAGCGCTCCCAAAGCGTTTTGTTCAACTAAGACAACCGTTAAGCCCATTTGAGTAGTGAGATCACGAATGCTCTGAAATATCTGCGCAATTACAAGTGGAGCCAAACCTAGTGAAGGCTCATCGAGTAAAAGTAATTCGGGTTTTGACATAAGCGCCCGGCCAATTGCCAGCATTTGGCGCTCTCCGCCTGAAAGAGTGTCGGCCAACTGCGAAGCCCGCTCTTTCAAACGAGGAAAAGTTTCAAAAATACTTTCGCGAGTTTGCGCAGATTCTTTGGCATCACGTCGCCACAATGCACCGAGGTTGAGATTCTCTTCAACACTTAATTCTGGAATAACTGATTTGCCTTCGGAAACATGTGAGACACCAAAGCGCACCAATTTTTCAGGTTTGGAGTGCAAAAGGTTGTGACCTTTCCAGGAAGCCAAACCACTTGTTGCGGGAGTAAGCCCTGACAGTGCACGCAGGAGAGTTGTCTTGCCCGCACCATTTGCACCTATAACTGCAGCAAGTTGACCTTGCTCAATGTTCATAGAAACATCATCGAGCGCTCGGATAGCACCATGATCTACGCAGAGGTTGGAAACAATTAGGCTCATGTTGCACTCGCCCCGAGGTATGCAGCAATAACTGCAGGATCACGTCTTACTGTTTCGGCTGCACCACTAGAAATAACTTCTCCAAAATTGAGTACATAAAGGCGATCACAAACGGACATCACGACATCCATGTGATGCTCTACTAATAATATTGAACATTGCAATTTCAAATTATGAATAAGTGCATTCATCCATGCAATATCTTCTGCGCCGAGTCCGCCGGCTGGTTCATCCAACATCAGAATTCGAGGTTCACTAACCAGAGCGCGTGCAATCGCAACTCTCTTGGTATCTGGATAAGACAATGTATCTGCGCGACGTTCAGCTAGCCCTGTCGCGTAAACGCGCTCTAGAGCCAGCATTGCCCGATCGCGCAATTTACTTTCATCCTTACTTCTTCCAAATGCAGCTGAAATAAATCCAGTATGAGCAAATTTCTGGGCACCGATCATGACATTTTCAACGACAGTTAAATCAGGAAAGAGGCCAACGCCTTGGAGCGTTCGCGCAATTCCAAAATCCACAAGCTCATGCGTCTTGGGCCAAGCGTGAGACTTTCCATCGAGAGTGAGTTGGCCTTTTGATGGTTCGACAAGGCCACAAAGAGCATTAAATAGAGTTGTCTTTCCCGCGCCATTGGGGCCAATTACGCCCACGACTTCTTGATGGCGAAGTTCGAGAAAGACATCATTGAGGGCGCGAAGGCCTCCAAAATCAACACGAAGGTTTTCCACTCCTAAGAGCGCAGAAGGGGTGGTCACAAAACTCCTAGCGTCGATGCCTGTTCGTAGATTCTAGGCACGCGCGATGCAATTCGGGTAACAATCTCATAATTAATGCTCAAACTAGCCCGACCCCAATCATCGGCTGTGTATTCACCCTCGGATCCAGCTCCAAATATGGTCACCCAATCCCCGCCTTTAGCAAGGGAGGTAGCTCCGAGATCTACAACAAATTGATCCATCGAAACGCGGCCAATAATCGGCGCGCGCTTACCATCGAAGAAAACTCCTGCGCCTTGGGCAATACGAGGTATTCCATCTGCATATCCCATTACAACAACGCCTAATTTTGTGTCAGAAATTGTGGAAGCGAGTGCTCCGTAACCAACTGGTGTACCTGCAAGAACGTCTTTGACCACGTGTAATTTCGCGCGAAGAGTCATTGCGGGAATGAGTCCAAGTGATTGCGAACTGCCAAGATTGCCAAAATCTGGAGTTAGTCCATACATGGCGATTCCTGTGCGCACTAAATCAAAGTGAGCAGAAGCATCGACAAGAGTCGCCGCAGAATTCGATAAGTGATGTATCTCGGGTTCGATACCTATTCGATTGAGATCATCAGACATCTCAGTAAAGCGCTTAAGTTGGAGAGCATTCTGCGGTTGACCTGGTTCATCAGCCCTTGCAAAGTGGGAAAACAACCCGACAACTTCAATATGTTCTGATTCTTTACTCAACAGCTCAAGAAAAGATTCCCATTCCGTGAGAAATCCTCCCCGGGTCATTCCCGTGTCCACTTCAATATGGATTCTTGCCCGCTTTCCCAATGATTTTGAGGCGTGAATAATTTCTTTGAAAATCTCCAGCGATGCAACTCCTAAATCAATATCTGAATTAATTGCACTTGCAAAATCTGACCCTGGTGGCACGAGCCAAGCGATAGTTGGAACCGTTATTTTATTTTCACGAAGTGCGATCGCTTCCTCAAGAAGTGCGACTCCCAACCATTGCGCTCCCACATCCACTGCGGTGCGTGCTACGGGAATTAATCCGTGTCCATATGCATCAGCTTTAACGACGGCGAGTATTGGGACACCTGCGCGTTTCTTCAAAATCGCGATATTAGAAGCGATGGCATCTAAATTTACAATCGCTTCGGCGCGATGAAAGGTCATGGTCGCTCCACAATCACCATGGCTGAAGCAATTCCCGCGTCATGAGAGAGGGTGAGGTGCACCGTTGCTCCATCCACTAAATCAGCAATTTCGCCGCGGAATAAGAAAACTGGTTTTCCTGATTCGAGGTTCACTACTTCGGCTTCTAGCCACGAAAGCCCTTTGCCAGCATTGAGCGCTTTTGCTAAAGCCTCTTTCGCGGCGAAGCGAGCAGCTTGTGAAGAAATTGGCAGCGTTGCCTCTGCTGATGTGAAGACGCGGGATGCAAGTGAAGGTGTGCGCTCAAGTGATGCCGCAAAGCGTTCGATATTTACAACATCAATTCCGATTCCTTCAATCATGGGGTAATACTAAGTCAGGAGCGCTGACTTTCTGAAGGGACAAAGCGATCAATAGCGATAATGAGCACCAATAGCGCTCCCCCTATAAACAATCCACCTAATAAATCGGAAAACCAGTGAGTATTGCGAAATAACGACACAGTGCAGACGGAAAGCGTTACCACCGCAACTGAAACCGAAAGTGCCTTGCCATGCATTGCAGCATGTCGTGTGTAGCGATAAGCGATATAGGCCAACATTCCCCATGTCAGTAGCGCGTTTGAAGCATGACCACTTGGATACGAAAGGCCTCCAGCATTAACGAGGTCAATATGCATGCGTGGTTTAGTGCGACCAATTGCAAGTTTTGCAACCCCGACAACTAAATTCAGGGCCAGCAACGAAAGTATTGCCAAGTTAAGTGGACGCCAAGATTTATAGCGCCGAGAAACGATAACTGCTGCAATCAGCAAAATTGTCGCGGTCAATCCACGCAATCCAAGATTATCTATCTTCTTTATGAGGAATGAAATCAAATGCCCCATCTTTGGTCGCTCACCTTGAGCAATCCGAGCGTCAAAATTAATCAAAGGTCCATCATTCATTACTTGCTGAGTCACGAGAAGAAAACCGACGAACAAGAGCGCTGACCAGCGGAAGGCTCGGATCATCTGCCCTCTGCGAATTGTTTCTTGTTTCACTTCTTACTCAACCGTAACTGATTTGGCTAAGTTACGAGGTTGATCAACGTCATTTCCTCGAGTAACTGCCATTTCGTAAGCAAAAACCTGCAGTGGCACTGTCGCCAAAATCGGTTGAAATATCGCGGGAGCAATTGGTATCCGGATGACGTGTTCGGCTCCTGTGACTTCTGCGCCTTCTTGTGCAATAACAATTACCTTCGCACCCCGAGCTTTCACTTCTTGCACATTGCTTAACATTTTCTCATCGAGTCCGTGCTCGTGACCTACTGGGAGAATTGCAATAACAGGCGTTCCCTCTTCAATGAGTGCAATAGGACCGTGCTTGAGTTCTCCACCAGCAAAGCCTTCGGCGTGCATATAAGCCAATTCTTTAAGCTTCAGAGCACCTTCAAGTGCAACAGGGAAACCAACATTGCGACCCAAGAAGAGCACAGAAGTTGATTGCGCGAATCCGCGGGTGAGTTCGCGCAAAGGTTCAACCGTTTCCAAAATCTGTTCGATCTTTCCTGGAAGTTCAACCATCTCATCAAAAACGCTCTTCACTTCAAGATCGCTCATAACACCGCGAAGTTGAGCTAGATGAAGACCAATTAAATAAACAGCGATAACTTGGGTAAGAAATGCCTTGGTTGAAGCGACTGCGATCTCTGGCCCAGCATGTGTATACAAAACGGCATCAGATTCGCGTGGAATAGTCGAACTATTTGTGTTGCACACAGCCAATATCCGAGCACCAGATGCTTTGGCATGGCGAAGCGCCATCAAAGTATCCATGGTTTCGCCAGATTGGGAAATTGCAATTACTAAAGTGTTCGAATCAATGAGTGGGTCTCGGTAGCGAAATTCGCTGGCGAGCTCAACTTCGACGCTGATCTTTGCCCATTTCTCAATTGCATACTTGGCGAGCATCCCTGCATGAAACGCCGTTCCACATGCCAGCACAACAATTTTCTTTAACCCTTGAATATCTTCCTTGGTTAAATGGAGTTCATCCAGAACAATTTGATTTCTATCGTTGAGTCGGCCCAGCAGAGTGTCAGCAACGGCTTTGGGTTGTTCGAAAATTTCTTTCAACATGAAGTGGTTAAAGCCGCCTTTTTGGGCAGCTGATGAATCCCACGTAATCGCATATTCCTTAGGTTGCAGTGGCGCTCCATCAAGATTAGTGATGGAAATTCCAGATGGCGAAATTGTTACTACTTCATCTTGGCCTAATTCCACAGCGCGTTTGGTGTAATCAATAAATGCAGCAACATCAGATGCCATAAAGTTTTCACCCACACCAAGTCCCACGACTAATGGAGAGTTACGGCGCACGCCCACAATTACTTCGGGTTGATCTGCATGAATAGCCAATAATGTGAATGAGCCACGAAGTGAGGCAACCGCCTCACGCATTGCTGCCGAGAGATCGCCGCCATGCTTTTTTCGCAAATCGCTGAGTAAGTGCGCTACTGATTCAGTATCCGTGTCGGAATCAAATCTATGTCCGCGCGATTCAAGATCGGCGCGCAGTTGTGTGTAATTCTCGATGATGCCGTTGTGGATGACAGCTAACTTGCCCTCATTATCAACGTGCGGATGAGCATTGCGATCTGTTGGCCCACCATGTGTTGCCCAGCGAGTATGCCCAATTCCGCTATGAACTTCAGGCAGGGATTCACCAAGCGCATTCTCTAAATTAACAAGTTTGCCGGCTCGCTTTTCGATGTACAAACGATCGGGCGTACCAAGTGCAATACCTGCAGAGTCATACCCTCTATATTCGAGACGACGCAGACCTTCTATAAGCGGAGTGATTGCAGACTGTGGTCCTGTGTAACCAACAATCCCGCACACGTATTACCCCAATTCCTGTTCTACAACTTTGGCAATTCTCGTAGCAATTTCAGTGGCTACGTTATCACTTGAGGCTTCCACCATCACTCTAACTAACGCTTCTGTACCCGAGGCGCGCAAAAGAACGCGTCCTTCATCGCCTAGTTCAGTTTCTGCGCTACGAACATGAGTCGCGATGAGATCAGATGTTGATAATTTCTCTTTTGCCACATTCTTCACATTTATTAACACTTGAGGGAAACGAGTCATCTGCTCTGAAAGTTCGCGTGCGCTCTTTCCGGACCTCTTAATCTCTTGCAAGAGTGAAAGCGCAGTCAACAAACCATCGCCAGTATTTGCAAAATCTCGCATGATCACATGGCCAGATTGTTCGCCACCAAGTGAATAGTCTTCAGCAATCATTTTCTCGAGTACATATCTATCACCAACTGGCGTGATTTCCACAGAAATTTCTGCCGCTTTCATTGCTTGTAAGAAACCAAGATTGCTCATCACTGTTGCAACAACGACATCGCCTTTTAGTTTTCCACGAGCTTTCATGCTCTTAGCAAGAATCGTCAGAATTTGATCTCCGTCAATATCGCCGCCAGAGCCATCAATTGCTAGGCATCTATCAGCATCCCCGTCGTGTGCGATACCAATGTCGGCGCCAACTTCAAGAACTTTTGCACGAAGAGATTCCATGTGAGTGGAGCCGCAGTTTTCGTTGATGTTCCAACCATTTGGTTTATCAGATAGAGCAATTACCTCTGCTCCCGCACGTCGTAATACTTCAGGGGCAACACGAGATGAAGCGCCATTTGCGCAATCCACAACGATTCTTAACCCATCAAGCCTTGTATCTACAGATGCTAAAAGGTGCGCTAAATATCGCTCGGTTGCAGAATCATCATTGACGGCGCGACCAACATCTTTTCCTGTTGGGCGATCCCATGCTTCGCCCATTCGCGCTTCTATTGCGGCTTCGAGAGCGTCATCAAGTTTTCCGCCACCGCGAGAAAAAAGTTTGATTCCATTATCTGGCATCGCATTATGCGAGGCGCTGATCATGACGCCAAGATCGGCTCCACTTTCACCAACAAGGTAAGCGATGGCAGGTGTCGGAAGTACGCCGACTCGATAAACATCCACGCCTGCGCTGGTTAATCCGGCAACAACTGCAGCTTCGAGAAATTCGCCTGATGCACGTGAGTCTTGTCCGACTATTGCGCGTGGGCGGTGAGTAGTAGAACCTAAAGATTCAACAAGTATGTGCGCAGCCGCAACGGCAACATCAAGTGCAAGTTCTGCAGTGAGATCACGATTGGCTAAACCACGAATTCCATCGGTGCCAAAGAGCGCCATGTCGTGGCCTAAATATCGAGAATGTGAATTAGCGCTTGCTGTATTGCGAGCGCTTACGGGCTTTCTTCAGACCGTACTTCTTGCGCTCAATAACACGAGCATCGCGTGTAAGGAATCCAGCTTTTTTGAGTGCTGGGCGATGTGCTTCTTCATCAATCTGATTAAGTGAACGCGCAACTCCAAGACGAAGTGCACCGGCTTGACCGGAAACTCCACCACCGTTGATGCGAGCAAAAACATCGTATGAATTCTCAGCACCTACAGTGCGGAAAGGTTCAGAAACTAATTGTTGGTGAACCTTGTTTGGAAAATATGCAGCAAGTTCTTTGCCGTTAACAACCCAGCGGCCTGTTCCGGGAACAAGACGAACGCGAGCTACTGCTTCCTTGCGACGGCCAGTGCCAGCGCCTGGTGCTTTAATCGCTGGGCGATTAGTTGCAGCGGCAGGAGTTGATGAAGAGTATGAAGTAGGAACTTCGTTCTCATCGAGATCATTAACTACAGTGTTGTCAGACATCATTGATTTTTATCCTCTACTTAATGATCTGTGAAACTTGCTCGAAAACGTATGGGATTGGTGCTTGTGCTGCATGTGGATGTTCTGGTCCTGCGTAAACCTTGAGCTTGCTACCAATTGCGCGACCAAGTGTGTTCTTTGGAAGCATTCCCTTGATTGCCTTTTCAACGGCGCGTGTTGGGTACTTCATCAAGAGATCGCCGTAGACAGTGGATGTTAAACCGCCAGGAAAACCTGAGTGATGATGTGAAAACTTTTGTGTTGTCTTTGAACCAGAGAGTGCAACTTTCTCAGCATTGATAACAATGACGAAGTCGCCCATGTCCATGTGTGGTGCAAATGTTGGTTTGTTCTTGCCGCGCAAAAGAACTGCAGCGTGGGTGGCAAGGCGACCCAATACGACATCTTGCGCATCGATGACGTGCCACTTACGCACTACATCTCCGGGCTTTGGGCTATATGTACGCACGGTCTTGCCTCGCTTCTCATGGTGACTTTTTTAAATAAGCGCCTCTGTGGCGCAGGAGGGTAAGGGTACCCGTGAGGGCGCCAGTGGGTCAAAACGCCCTATTAACGGGGGTTCAGTGCTCGAAAATGGGCTCGGGACTCTCGTAAACCTGGCCATTTGCGCCGAAAATCAGGTACCTGGTGAACCCCCGCGTAAACCATCGATCATGGGTCACCGAGATCACCGTGCCCTCGTATCGGGCAAGGGCATGCTCCAAGCTTTCTGCGCTGGCCAGGTCCAAGTTATCGGTTGGCTCATCCAGCAAGAGCATGGTGGATCCAGAGAGTTCAAGGAGCAGGACCTGGAATCGCGCTTGCTGACCACCACTGAGTGATGAGAACTTTTGCTCTGCTTGATTGTGAATTTCGTACTTACGCAGAACGCTTTTGGCAGGACCAAGTTGAAGCGAGTAGTTCTCCCAGAGCAACTCCAGCAAGGTTTTATTCACAAATTCTGGATGCGAGTGCGTTTGAGCAAAATACCCTGGCTGAACACGCGCGCCCAATTTAAAGTCGCCCGTGAATTTCACCGTGTTATCGCCTGAGATCATTCGCAAGAAATGCGATTTACCGGTGCCATTTTTTCCTAAGACAGCAACGCGATCGCCGAAGAAAATTTCGAAATTAAAAGGTTCGGTCAAATTTGTCAATGAAAGATTTTCAATTGTGAGAGCGCGAAGTCCAGTACGTCCTCCTCGGAGTGCGACTTGGACATCTTGTTCGATCGGTGGAGCTTCGGGTGGACCAACTTCTTCAAATTTTCGAAGACGGGTTTGCATCGCGCGATATTTCGAAGCCATATCCGGGCTACTCGCTGCCTGCCATTGAAGCGTGCGCACTAACTCTTTAAGGCGCGCCAACTCTTGTTCCCAGCGAAGCAAGATTTCTGCAAAGCGCTCGTTGCGTGCTTTTCTCGCGTCGTGCCATGTTGAGAATTTTCCACCGTGAATCCATGTTGTATTTCCATTTGCACCTTGCTCAAGCGTCACTATTCGATTTGCTGTGCGATCGAGCAATTCACGATCGTGACTAACAAAGAGAACAGTTTTATCTGTCTGCGTGATGACTTCTTCTAGCCAGCGTTTGGATGGAACATCTAAATAGTTATCTGGCTCATCCAGTAGAAGTACTTCTTCAGGACCTTGCAAGAGTGCTCGCAACACCAACTTCTTCTGCTCTCCGCCAGATAGCGTGTTGACCAATCTCTCCTCAACACGATCAAAAGACTTACCTAACGCTTCCGTGCAACACACATCCCAGATCACTTCAAAGTCATATCCCCCGGCATCTCCCCAATCAGAGAGCGCTTGGGCATATGCCATCTGATCGCGCTCTTCGTTTCGAGTATTCATAAGCGCCTCAGTATTTTTCACCGCTTCCGCTGCGTCGCGAATTCTCTTTGGAGCAACCGAAATTAATAAATCCCGAACAGTAGATTCATCACGTACAGAGCCGATGAACTGTCGCATGACACCTAAGCCACCTGTGATGGAGATTGCACCCGAATCTGGCTGCAAATCTCCACAGATCATTTTGATCAACGTGGTCTTGCCTGATCCATTGGCACCAATGAGGGCAACCTTTGCGCCATCCCCAACGCGAAAATTCACATCGCTCAGAAGCACTCGTCCATCCGATAACGAGAAATCCACACCGCTGACATCAATATGTCCCATTACTCTTCCTCGCCTCTGCGACGAAGGGTGCGCTCAATACGGGCCACCAATTCATCATCGTTGGGGTAATCCACTTGTGAAAGCGTTAAGCCACGTGCTGGGAAAACTAAACTGTCAGAAATTCGAACTCGATTATCGAGAACATCCTTAACCCATGAAGGTTCAAAGCGACCATCGGCTACGCATACAACTGCACCGACGAGATTGCGCACCATGGAATAACAGAAAGCGTCCGCGACTACTTCTGCAACAAGAACTCCTTCGGCATTTCGCCTCCATGAAAACTTCTCAAGAATTCGAACTGTCGTTGCGCTCTCTCGAAATTTACAAAATGCGGCAAAATCATTTTCACCCAGTAAAAGCGCACTCGCTTCATTGAGCACATCCACCGAAAGCGGGCGATACCAGGGTGCAATATCAAAACGCTGCAATGGCAAAATCACTCTGTTGCTATCGAGAATCTTGTACACGTAGTGTCGGCGCAAAGCTGAAAAGCGAGCATGGAATCCGTACGGCGCTGTAGTCGCCGATATGACTCGGACATCTTCATCCAGAATTCGATTGAGGCGATAAGGCAGATCTCCAAAATCCCAATTGACTTTCTTGGCGTATGGCCCGCTCTCCATCTCTGGAATATCAACGTGAATTACCTGCCCCGTGGCGTGAACTCCTGCGTCAGTACGTCCTGCTACTACGGTCTCAACTTTTGTTCTCGTAAGTTTTTGTAGCGTTGTCTCAACTTCTTCTTGCACGGTCCGGCGGTCAGGTTGTTTTCCCCAACCCGAAAAATTCGTTCCGTCATAGGCAAGATCAAGCCGTAAACGAAGAAACCCACTCTCGGCAAGGAGAGTGGGTTCCGTCATGAGAATGTGAGGTGAGTTGTTACTCAGCATCTTTCTTGGTCGCGGCCTTTTTAGTGGCCTTCGTTGCTTCATCAACAGTTGCTTTCTTTGCTGCAACTCCATCGGTGAGAACTTCGATAACCGCCATAGGAGCGTTGTCGCCCTTACGTGGTCCGATCTTTGTGATGCGTGTGTATCCACCGTTACGTTCTGCAAAGCGAGGACCGATTTCAGTAAAGAGTGTGTGAACAACGCTCTTATTTGAAATACGTGTCATTACTTCACGACGTGCAGCAAGGTCACCCTTCTTTGCGAAGGTGATCAACTTTTCAGCCAAGGGGCGTAAACGCTTTGCCTTTGCCTCTGTTGTCGTGATCTTGCCGTGCTCGAACAATTGCTCTGCAAGTGTCGCTAGGAGTAAGCGCTCATGCGATGGGCCACTGCCCAGGCGAGGACCTTTACTTGGTTTTGGCATTTTTTTCTCCTAGGCCTTAAGCCTGCTCGGGGGCGACGAATTCTTCTTCAAGAATGTCGTCAAGATTGATGTCGTAATTTTGGTGCTGCGTTGGATCAAATCCGACTGGGCTGTCCTTAAGGGCCATACCCATTGAGACCAACTTTGCCTTGACCTCATCGATAGATTTTGAACCAAAGTTACGGATGTCGAGAAGATCAGCTTCGCTACGTCCGACAAGCTCTCCAACAGTATGAATGCCTTCGCGCTTCAAGCAGTTGTAGGAGCGAACGGTGAGATCGAGGTCTTCGATAGGAAGAGCAAGATCTGCCGCTAGCGCTGCATCAAGAATGGAAGGTCCCATTTCGATACCTTCTGCGTTGACGTTGAGTTAGCGAGCAAGACCAAAGAGTTCAACAAGAGTCTTACCAGCAGATGCAACAGCATCGCGTGGCTTCATCGATGGCTTTGTTTCGACATCAACAACAAGGCGATCAAAGTCAGTGCGTTGTTCAACGCGTGTGGCTTCAACCTTGTAGGTAACTTTCAAAACAGGTGAATAAATGGAGTCAACAGGAATGCGACCAATTTCAGCGCCGGCCTGCTTGTTTTGTACGGCAGTCACATAACCACGGCCACGCTCAACGGTAAGTTCAATCTCAAGATTGGCTTTGCCGTTCAGTGTTGCAAGGTGAAGTGCTGGGTTATGAACTTCAACGCCTGTTGGAACTGCAATGTCAGCGCCAGTAACTGGACCGGTACCTGACTTGCGGATGTAGAGAACGCTTGGTTCGTCATTATCGGAAGACAGAACCAAGTTCTTAATATTAAGAACGATATCTGTTAGATCTTCCTTCACGCCTTCAAGCGTGGTGAATTCGTGCAGCGCTCCTGCAACACGAATGCTTGTAACTGCTGCTCCTGGAATTGAGGAGAGCAATGTACGGCGCATTGAGTTGCCGAGGGTGTAACCGAAACCTGGTTCCAACGGTTCGATGATGAACCGTGAACGGTTTTCGCTGACTACTTCTTCAGTGAGGGTGGGACGTTGTGCAATTAGCACTGTTGCTCCTCCATAGGTCACGGAGATCCACTATTTGATCCCCTGCTTTTTACTTTCTTAAGTTTTTTTAAATCTTTGGTGCAGATCCAAACAAATCCGATATTCGGAAATTACTTGGAGTAAAGCTCAACGATTAGCTGTTCTTGAACTTGGGTATCGATGACAGCGCGAGCTGGAACACCGTGGATGATGATGCGCATTTGCGAACCAACAACTTCCATCCACGCAGGCACTGACTTCTCGCCGAGTTCGGCACCAGCCACGATAAATGGAGTCAAGTCCAATGACTTTGGAAGAACATCAATGATGTCCATCGCAGAGACACGGAATGAAGGAATGTTTACCTTCTTGCCGTTGACCAAGAAGTGACCGTGACGAACCAATTGGCGCGCCATGTCACGGCTCTTAGCAAAGC
>CAIYRR010000106.1 GCA_903928745.1 uncultured Actinomycetes bacterium
CTTATTATTACGGTGTGTCATATTCCAAAGCACTCATCGGTGGTAAATGGCAATATGCACGCCATATTCTCTCCAACAAAATTATTCTCCTTGAGTGCGGAACATGAGATAGCCTTAAATTGTGGACTTTGAAAACCCAGATTATCTATCGCCCGAGCAATTACTTCGGGAGACAGAACTACTAACACTGTGCTCTAACCTTATGCGTGATGAGCGATCTAGATACGAACAACAAGCAAAGAAATTATTGGCAAGTAAATTCTTTGCATCGAAAAGTGGAATCTACGATTTAACCTATTCAATTCGAGGTGATCGCTTTATTTGTGATGCAAATCCGCAATTACCACTCATTGATAGTTTTTCAATAGAGGCTCCGATGCCTGACACACAGGCAGAACAAATTGAGACATTAATTGAACTTTTTGCTCAGAGTGAAGCTGGGTTAATTACCTAACTAAATCTCCAGGCCGATGTACTTGGTCTGTAGGAATTCGTGGATTCCATCGAAGCCGCCTTCGCGACCCAAACCTGATTGCTTCACGCCACCAAATGGAGCTGCTGGATCTGAAATAACGCCTTTATTGATGGCGACCATTCCTGACTCCATTGCTTCGGCAGTGCGCAAAGCGCGAGTGAGATTGCTCGAGAATACATAACTGATCAAACCAAAATCAGTGTCGTTTGCCCATGCAATACCTTCTTCATCTGTATCAAAGATGACAACGGGTGCAACGGGACCAAAGATTTCATGGTTGAGAATTGGGTTATCGCGCTCAACAGTCAAAACCGTTGCAGGATAGAAAGCGCCTTCTCCATCAGGCATTTTTCCGCCAACTTGAACCTTCGCGCCAGCGACTACAGATTCGTCAACGATCTCTGCGATCTTGTTGCGCTCTTTCATTGAAACACTTGCACCCAAAGTGGTAGCTGCGTCGGTACCGCGACCAACAACGAAAGCGGCCATGGACTTTGTGAGTTCTGCGATGAATTTATCTGCAATGGGGCGTTGTACGAAAATGCGATTAGCGGCGGTACATGCAGCGCCACCATTACGCATTTTGGCTAGAAGTAATTGCGGGATCGTTACTGCAAGATCAGCGTCATCATGAACAATCACTTGTGCGTTTCCGCCAAGTTCCATCGAGCAACGAATAACTTTGTCAGCAGCTTCTTTCAAAAGAATGCGACCAACTTCAGTGGAACCAGTGAAAGAAAGATTCTTAACTCGATCATCGTGCAACATCTTAGAAATCGCAGGACCTGAACGCTCTGGGAGAACTAGGTTTAGAACACCCTTTGGTAATCCTGCGCGCTCCATGACATCAACGATGTACATCGCTGTAAGTGGAGTCTCTGTTGCTGGTTTCAAAATCATTGTGCAACCAGCAGCAACTGCTGGACCGATCTTGCGAGTTGCCATACCGGCTGGGAAATTCCAAGGTGTAATAAGAATGGATAAACCGATTGGTTGATGTGTTACGAGGATGCGCTTATCTCCTGACGGAGACTTACGGAAATCACCCGGTGTGCGCACTGTTTCTTCAGCAAACCAGCGGAAGAACTCTGCAGCGTAAGCCGCTTCACCACGAGCATCTGGCATTGCTTTTCCGTTTTCACGAGAGATAAGCGTTGCGATGGCTTCGTTCTCTGCCGTCATGATTTCGAAAGCTTTACGCAAAATCTCTGACCTAAAACGGGGGGTTGTCTTCGCCCAAGTAACCGCAACTGCGTCGGCGGCAGCAATAGCCGCTTCGCATTCTGCGTCTCCTGCAATTGAGACCTCAGCGATTACTGAACCGTCGCTGGGATCATGAACTGCAACTTTGCCAATACCGTCAACCCATTCACCGTTTATATATAGTTTTGTGCGCATAAAGAGAGCATACGCTCTAGGATGGCTAGAGTGAAAAACGTACTTGATTCGTTTTAGGGAGAATCCGTGCCTAAGTCTTGGACCGATGGTGCACCAGCACCTGAACCACTTCGGGAACATGCCCATTTACGAGATCCGCTTTCTTACAAAGTTAAGCGTTCTCTCCTAGGAAATCCCCTCAACAGGCATTCACTTGGACATCAACGTTTGGCAAAAAGATTCGCCTTAGGAATCCTTTCGAGTGACTGCATCTCGTCTTCGGCGTACGGAAGTGAGCAAATTCTCATTGCTCTTCTGCCCGCTTTTGGATTAGCGTCTTTCGCCTTAATGATGCCAATGACCTTGGTTATTCTCATCATTCTTTTAATTGTTACCTTGAGCTATCGCAATGTAATTGCTGTTTACACAAAAACTGGTGGAGCCTACATAGTTACCAGAGACAATTTCGGCCCAAAAATGTCGATTGTCGCCGCAGTTGCTCTGATGCTGGATTACATCGTGACTGTCGCAATTCAATCTGCTGCCGGTGTTGCCGCGATTATTTCTACCGTGCCTTCATTGCATCCTGGCAAGGTATACATGACTCTCGCAGTCATCATTCTTATTACCTACGGAAATCTGCGCGGAGTGAAAGAAGCGGGCAAGTCTTTTGCCATGCCTACCTATTTATTCATTGGCGCGATGGCAATCGTTTTTGTTACTGGATTGATTAAGACTTTCACGGGTAACTTGCATGTATTAGCGACTGACCTCCCTGGAACTGTTGCTGTTGGAGAAGCGCAAGGACTGCTTACATTTAGTGCAATCTTTATTCTCTTGCGCGCATTTGCTAACGGTGGATCATCCTTGACCGGTCTTGAAGCAATCTCTGATGGTGTTGCACTCTTTAAAGTTCCAGAAGATGTCAACGCTCGTAAAACATTGGTAGTTATGAGTTCGATCCTGGGAACTCTTGTTCTTGGCGTCTCTTGGTTTGCTCAACGCATCCATGCAATGCCTTATGAATCTGGTACACCAACAGTTATCTCGCAGATTGCGAAAGTTGCGCTCGGAGATGGCACAGGCGGAAAAATCTTCTTCATTTTCGTTCAAACCGCCACCATGCTTATTCTTTTTGCTGGTGCAAACACCACATACAGCGCATTCCCTATTCTTTGTAACTTCGTTGCCACAGATGGATATCTGCCACACCAACTAACAAAGCGTGGACAC
>CAIYRR010000107.1 GCA_903928745.1 uncultured Actinomycetes bacterium
TGAAACGCACCAATGTGCGTTCTTTTTTTTACAAAATGGAGCGCAAGCGAGATAAATCACCCAATTAACGGGAATCTCTTAGCAAATCTCCTTGTTTAACTCACCAATAGAGGAGAGAATTACGCCCTTGGTGAATCTTTTTCACCCGATATTTACTTTTCTTCGGCTGCCAGCGTTGGCGCCCTTAATGTTTCCTAGCAGGAAGGATCGGTGCGGTATGGATTGGCGACATCAATCGGCTTGCCGTGACGAGGATCCCGAGCTCTTTTTCCCTGTTGGAAATACAGGTCCGGCCATCACACAAATCGAAGAGGCTAAGAAAGTCTGTAACCGTTGCATCGTCAAAGAACCCTGCCTTGCTTGGGCCCTTGAGAGCGGCCAAGATGCAGGCGTCTGGGGTGGCTTATCTGAAGATGAACGCCGAGCCCTCAAGCGTCGCGCAGCAAGAAACCGCGCTCGACTCTTGGAACAAAGCCACAGCAATTTTCAACCGCTTTCTTAATTTCTACTTCCCCAGTTCGTTTTAAGTCTGGGCTAAAGCGGGAAAACAACCGAAGCGCTTGTGCCTGGATTTCTCTGATCCAATGCGAGCTTTCCTTGCAACTCGTTCTCGGTCAATGTACGAACAATTTGCAGCCCTAAATTTGCAGATGCAGTCATCTCAAATGATTCAGGAAGACCTTCACCGTCATCGACAATCGAAATCGAACAATGTTGATCATCGCGTTCGATTTCGATGCTCAATGAATTTCCCTTACGAGCCAACCCATGTTCGAGTGCGTTATGAATAAGCTCAGTGACAACGAGGGCCAGAGGTGTAGCAATTCTTGGCTCAAGACTTCCCGCCTCACCTACTCTGTAAATCTTGATCTCGTTCATTCTGGGACTTAATTCCATGGCATTGGTGACGAGATGATTAAGTACGTCGTCAAATCCCACAGTCTCTTCAAGACTTGTTGAGAGGGTTTCGTGAACGAGCGCGATTGATGCGATGCGCCTAACTGCTTCTTCAAGTGCAATTCGAGCCCCAGCATCCTCGATTCGTCGAGATTGCAATCTCAAGAGCGCTGAAACCGTTTGCAGATTATTCTTAACACGATGATGAATTTCTCGAATGGTTGCGTCTTTAGTAACAAGCTCTCTATCTCTGCGGCGCAATTCGGTCACATTGTGCAAAAGAACAATTGCTCCGATCCGATCACCGGATTGAATCAGTGGCATTACAAGGAGGTCTAACGTTCCTCCTGAATTTTCGCATTCGACCCTTCTGAGCGCTCTACCGTTAAGAGCGCTACGTAAACCTTGCTCATGTGCATCTTGTCGTGGCTTCACGAGGGACTCGGCGACTTCTCCTAAGGAAAAACTCTCTAACTCTTTTCTCCATCCCAGTCGGCTAAAAGCCGATCGCGCATTGGGGCTGGCGTAGGAAATCACTCCATTAACATCAAGTCGTACCAATCCATCACCCACACGTGGAAGCGGATCAAAAACTGCAATTGCCTCAGGATAAGGAAATGTTCCCTCGGCCACCATTCGATAAAGGTTGTTTGCGATCTCTCTGTAATTCAATTCCAGACGACTTGGTGAACGCATTAAGTCTGCATCTCGGTGACGAGAGATTACTGCAATGACTTGCCCTTCCCAGACAACAGGAATGGTCTCTTCCTTAATCATGAGATCGCCGATTTTCTCGGGTTCAGAATCACGGACCATTTCGCCATTTGATAATGCCGCATCTATGCGACCGCGAGTGCCCCAAGAAATCTCATCACCGATGACATCATGAGCGAATACGGTAGCCGTAGTAGTCGGGCGAATATGCGCGACTGCGACATGACCTGTTGGCCAACTTTTAGTGTCTTTGCGAAGTGGCACCCACAAGATCAAGTCAGCGAAAGATAGATCTGAAAGCATCTGCCAATCTGCGGTGAGTTCGTGCAACCGATGCAATTGAGCGGGCGACATAGGATTGCGCCCGACAAGCAATAACTCGATAGCAGACATTTCTTTTCCTTATTCTGCTAACCAGGTAGGAAGGTGCTCGGCAATTTCTTGACTGGCATACCAAGTCAATTCAGCTTCATCTGATTCGGCTATCAGAGCAGCATCAACCTGATCCCAGGAAATGTCAGATAAGAGTGCGACTTGATAATCACTTTCATCGCCAGATTGCTTTGAAGTGAGGTTGACGGCCAGCACAAATCCTAAAGCTTGATCAGACTCTTGCAAATTTCGAGATTCCTGCGCGGCCAAAAGAGAAAGTTCAAACTCACGCTCTTCTTCGTCAACTTCTGAGTTCTCTTCAAAAAAGAGTCGCGTCGTAGCAAAGGCAGAATTAAAACTAAAAGAACCTGCCTTGAGCAAAGACTCAATCTGGGTGGGCAACACTGCAAGGTAGGCACGCATGCCCTAAGACTATAAGAAATTACTCAGCTAGTTCGACCGCGATTTTTGCAATTGCTTTACGCAACGTCCCCCGATCATCAACCTCAATCAAGGTTGCGCGCTCACGTTGCGCCTTAAGTGGTCCCCGTGCGTCGCGAGGCAAGGTAAATACACGTCGTGGCTTTAGTGGAGCGATAGCCGCGAGAAATACACTCTCCTCGTCTCCGCCGCGCCTTCCAGGTGCTTTCATATTCATTAAAACGCTGGTCTTAGCTTTCATGGCAATTTGGGAAAATTGTTTGACCAGTATTTCCATTCGATGCACGCCAAGTAGGTCGGCCTTTCCCAAGAACCATAGTTCGTCTGCATTGTCGCAGGACCAGTGATTCATTGTCGCGCTCCATCTTCGATCTGTGAGAGATTCGCCTAGATCCTCGACCGCACCCAGGTCAATGATGATGAAATCAAAATCCGAAAGTGCCGGTTTCATGTAATCCTCGAGAGTCCTCACTCTCTCCTGCGTTAATTCACCAGCTGATAATTGTGGGGCTATAACTTTCCAAGAATCACCCGCATCCAGTTTTCGTACACCAAGAAGAGCGGCCATTGAGGGTCTTCGAACATCAGCGTCCAATAGAAGCGTCGCTCTACCTAGAACACTTAATTCCATCGCTAAATTCATAGCAAGAGTCGTACAGCCTGATGCAGTTGAGGCGCCGCCAAGTGCAATGACATAGGACCTTCTGGAAACTTCCGGCGAATAAAATCCGCTACGCAAGAGCGGCGCCCGAACGCTCCCCCGAACGATGGATGCTAGCTCGGTAATGTCCTTGGGTATGGAATGAATTCCGAAATATTGCGAACCTGAGGGATCTTGATTTGTAAAACCAATAACATTTCGCACTTGCAATTGCCAACGGTCGATTATCGAAGGTGAGATGTCTGGTAGGTCGGGCGAATATATAAGAACAATGTTCTTTAATGCCAGACCTTCGGTATTTAAATAGGCTTCTAAACCCACCACATCTAGGGCTCGGAAGGTAACGTTCCAACCTTGTGTAAAAAGAGATCCGGCAACAAAACCTTCCAGCTCTGAATTTGCGATTGCGGTGACGATTACTGGAAGTTCGATTTCAGCCATTAATTCGCACCACAACAATTCTTCCGGTAGATGTTGCATTAAGTAACTTCAATATGTCTTGCGCATCGACTGAAATCGTCAACGAAATTTCTCCGCCCAATGACTGACCTTTCTTATCAATAGACAGAAGAAATATCTGAGAAAGAATCAAAGTGGGAGGACCGATATCTTGGGTCAGCGTTGAGTCCCCTACGTGATAAAGATTCACGATTTCTCCCGGCAACATGTCTGTCGGCAAGTCAGAGGCGTGAATGCTTATTGGAACGGCGCTGGTTTGCGCCTCATTTTCATTAAGACTCAGAGCGGATTTGGGTACCAATTCATCCCGCGGAATGGGCCTCATAACAATCGAGCCTGAGGGATCTTCGGGTGCTTGTAGGTATAGCGCACTGATATCACCAAGGACCACATTCCTCAGAACTAAATCCTCGGAAACGATCATGTGCCCAGGCACGAGCACTCGCGTCGTGCTCCACATTGGTACCTTCTGATTAGCCATCGTGGACAGAACAAAAGCGGAAATAAAGGATGCAACAACAAGTGCCGCGGCTGCGATTAGCCGAGTTTGGATTCTCTTTTTATAACGTGTCATAACTGATAACTAAAGAGGTTCGCCCTCTCTTAACCCGCAAAGAGATCACCAGTCATCCTTTCGGATGAATGGGCAACCATCACATGGTCCGAGGCGCCATGGTTGTAATGGCTAAAGAGTCATCACATGACAACTCATTCAATCTACGCACGACCAGAACTTCTTGACTCTCAGAACACTTTCGATCAATCCTTGTGGAACCATCCGATGCTGGATCTCTACCGCCCTGAAAACCAGGTCGTGGCTGATCGCGCTCCACTTCTCTATTCACTTCCCTCGTTATATGAAGATGACTTTGACCCCGAGTTTGCTCCTCAACCAACTTCTGCGAGTGAATTGCCAGAATTACGCACATGGACCTTGAAATTCGCCACCAGCGTTCTAGAAATCTGGGCAGCAAGGCGTCAGCCAACTCAATTGTCCCATTGGTGTGATCGGGTCGTTTATGCCGAACTCATTAAAAATGTTGGATCCCAAAAGGAGATCGGGCATATTCGAAAACTCCATCAATGCGAGCCCCTTGATGGCATTAGCGAATCAGCTATGACAATCAGATTTCAAGGACGAATCAGATCTCTTGCTATGAGGTTTGAAGGACTAGATCACCGCTGGCTCTGCA
>CAIYRR010000108.1 GCA_903928745.1 uncultured Actinomycetes bacterium
ATGCTGGAGTAATTTGAATTCTGTCTTTGACAATTCAACCGGCTCTGCGTTGAAGGTTACTTCGTAAGTATCTTCATTAAGAGATATCGGACCGCAGGCGAGCGTCGCACTCTCAACAAGAACTGGTTTTGTTCTACGCAATACAGCCTGGACTCTAAGAATGAGTTCTTCGAGTCCGAATGGTTTCGTAACATAATCATCGGCGCCAAGTCTTAATCCTTTTGCAACATCCGCCCGATCTCCGCGTGCAGTTAACATAATCGCAGGCGCAGCATTGCCAGATTCGCGAAGCCTTTCTAATAATTCAAAACCGTCCATGATGGGCATATTGATATCAATAATCAATAAATCTGGCTTCTCTTTTCGAAGCAAAGTTAACGCGCTCATTCCGTCCTTGGCCTCGATCGTCGAGAAACCACTCAGACTCAGGGCATCCGTGAGCAACTCGCGAACACCAATCTCGTCATCTACTATTAATATGAGTCCTTGCGACATGTCTGCCTCCCCTGCACGAGGGTATCTTGGCCAGCGTGTCTTATGGGCGAGTGTTGAAATATCCGCAAGGAAACGAGCGGTTTTTCACAGAAAAGCCACAAACTGAGGGGTCAAAATCTCCTCATAAAGCAGAAAGCTTTAGCGGTATAGGCGAGGGAAACGAAAGGTTAGGTCATGAAAAGTAAGAACATTGTCACGGCTACATTACTTGGGGTTGCGCTCGTAATCGGGTCGACAACATCAGCTCACGCCGATGTCACTCCGACCCCAACGCCGGCACCAACGTTGAACGCCCCACCTGCTGCAAGTACTACCTACGCAGCCGCACTTGCCGCCTACCAAGTTGCTCTCACAAAATATAAGGCAGATTTGGTCACGTATCAGGCCGCACTTGTCGCCTATAAAGCAGCTGGGCAGGCTAATCAAGATAAGCGAAAAGTAATTAACACAACTTTTAATACCTCATTGGCTGCTGCGCGAGCAGCGTTCCAAACTGTCCTGGCTAAGACACCTCCAGTTTCTGCGGCAGATAAGAATGCGGCTGTTGCAACACGCGACGCAGCAATTGCAGCAGCAAATGCGGTGCGCACGGCTGCACTTGCAGCAATCGCGCCACCCGTTGAACCCGTAAAACCGGTTCAGCCTATTCGTCCAGATAAGCCTGAAAAGGCAGAGAAGCCTGAAAAGGCAGAAAAATCTGCTAAACCAGAAAAAACTAATGTCAAGGAAACAAAAAAGTCATAAAATAGAAACTTCCCAATAAAGAATCCCCTAGTTGCATCCGGCATCTGGGGGATTCTTTTATGCCAAAAAGATTTTGCCTGGATTTAATATCCAGTGTGGATCCAGAGACTTCTTGATCGCTCGCATCACCGCAACGCCTTCAGTTCCGATCTCGGCTTCAAGCGCCTCTATCTTGCCTGCACCGATTCCGTGTTCTCCCGTACAGGTTCCTCCCATAGCAATAATTTCCATCGTTATTGCATGGACAATTTCGCGAATTTCATCTCGCTCTGTTGGATTCGCAGGATCTGTAATTATCTGGCAGTGGTAATTTCCATCAGCGACATGCCCCAAAATTGAAAATGGGAATCGGTGTCGTGCAAGCGTTTCTTGGGTCATCGCAACGGCGGCAGAAAGTTTAGATAATGGAACTGCCATATCCGTGCTCACAGTACGCATTCCTGGATGTGCTGCAACCGCCGCCCAATGTGCATTGTGGCGGGCTTGCCAAAGTTTTCTTCTCTCGGACTCCTCGCTAGTCCATTCAAAAGCCGAACCGTTGAAATCCTCAATTAATTCTTTGACCGCATTTGCGTCTTCGATAACGCCTTTAGGGCTGCCATGAAATTCAAAAAACAAAGTGGGTTCTTCAGGCATGGACATTTTGTCATAAGCGTTTAGATTACGGATACATTGCGCATCAAGAAATTCACATCGCGCAATCGAAATCCCCGAACGCACAATTGCAGTAGCCGCTGCTACACCATCGTTTAAAGTAGGAAAGCGAACCACGGCCGCTGCCATCTTTTCTGGAATTCCAAAGAGACGAAGAGTGAGCTCGGTAATAATTGCTAACGTACCCTCAGAACCCACAATTAATCTTGTTAGGTCATATCCCGCTGACAATTTTCGAGTGCCTCGTCCAGTCGCAATTACGGTTCCATCAGCCAGCACGGCAGTGAGCGCCATGACGTTCTCACGCATAGAGCCATAGCGAACCGTGGTTGTTCCCGCTGCACCGGTTGCCGCCATCCCACCTAATGTTGCGTCGGCACCAGGATCAACCGAGAAGAAAAGTCCATCACTAGCCAATTTCACGTTGAGAGCCATCCGCGTAACGCCTGCTTCAACTCGTACGAGTAAATCATCGGGGGAAACTTCGAGAATTTTATTCATTCCAGATAGGTCGAGACTGATGCCACCGTAGAGCGGGACAACATGTCCTTCAAGTGATGTTCCTGCTCCATATGCCACCACCGGAATTCCATGGACGTTGCAATAAGCAAGAACTCGCGAAACTTCCAGAGTGGAAGCGACAGGAACAACTGCGGAAGGTTTTACTGGAGGGAATGCGGACTCATCATGGCTATGTTGATCAAGTACGGATTCATTCGTACTAACTTTTCCAGAAACCATTCCTTGTAAATCTCTAACCTGCTCTGCACTCAGATCCACTCGCTTCATGCTCGAGTGACCTCCTCAAGGATCTGCAGCAAGTGCACGTAATCTTGACCTGTCGCCGTGGAAAGTCCGATTTCGCAAGGTCGATTCGACGATGCATATTTTTCAAATGTACGAGAATTTACTTCACGAGCTTCGGCTTTTGTTGCAGAAGCCGTCAACTCTGGATGAAGCATTCCTCTGTCACCGGCATAGCCACAGCAACCCCAGTTTTCAGGGATCACCACTTCATCGGAGATTGCATTCCCAATTTCAATCATCGCTGCATTGAGTCCTATCTGGAATCCCGTGCATGTTGGGTGCAAAACGAGTGAAGAAACTTTTCGGGTCACTTGGAGTTTCGGGAGAATCCGTTCGGCGATAAATGCCAGCGCATCTGAGATTTCTACTCCAGAAACCTTGAGTTCTTGCAGTCCATCTGTGCAAGAAGATGAATCACAAACAATAGGAATGGAATCCGACAACGCTCCCGCAATCAGGGCGTTCCTGGTCATATCCCCCATCACCTCATAACCGCGAGATAAACCCTTGGATTTCCAAGGTGTGCCACAACAGAGTGCGCCGATATTTTCAGGAACTCGAACTCGAATCCCCGCTCTTTCGCATAACGCGAGAAAAGATTTTTCGACCCCTTTAACTCCTGGAGATGAATCGAAAAGGGAGTTCACGCAAGAAGGGAAGTACAAGACATCCGCGTTGGGATCGATGACCCCTTTGCGTGCAAAACCTCCCTTTGGGAGATTCTTGCTCCACATCGGCAAAATATCTTTGCTTATTGCACCTCTTGCGGCCCTATTAAGAGTCAGAATGAAACTTTCAGGGAATTTCTTGGCAAGGGTAAGAATCCATGAAATAACTTTGCCAATGCGCTGCCAATTTCGGGCAGCCTTTTCCCCTACAACTTGAACTTGCTCAGACTGGCGCTCTGAGCGAAGCCGTTTCACAAGCGCACCAGTATCAATATGGACGGGGCAGGAAACCGAACACATGCTGTCAACCGCACATGTTTGCAAGGCATCATAATCAAAGCGCGAGTTGAGCTCGCTGACCAGAACCATGTTTCCTTCTTTACTTGCTTGAACGGTGGCTCGTCTAATAGCAATGCGCTGTCTGGGCGTAAGTGTTAAATCTCGACTAGGACAAACCGGTTCACAGTATCCGCACTCAACACAGCGATCAACTTCAGAATCAATAGTTGGGTGCAATTTAATATCTTGAATATGAACAAGGCTATTTTCATTTATGAGCACTCCAGGGTTAAGCAAATTACGTGGGTCGCACAATCGTTTCACCGCAACCATAATTTCATAAAGTTCATCACCACACTGGCGACGAACAAATGGAGCCATTATACGTCCAGTTCCGTGCTCGGCCTTAAGAGAGCCGTCATTGCTCAATACCAAAGATACGAGATCCTCTGTGAAATCTTGATAACGCTGTAACAATGCCGGTTGATCGAATTTCTCATTTAAAAGAAAATGCAAGTTTCCATCCTTTGCATGTCCAAAAATAACGCTTCCTTCATAGTTATGGCGATTGAATAAATCCGATAACGCCATCGTTGTTTCATGTAATGCACTCATCGGAACCGCGATATCTTCAAGGATTGCAGAGGTTCCTGAAGGTCTATTCCCTGCAACTGCTGCATACAGACCTTTGCGCGCACTCCATAATTCATTTCGAATGAGAGCCGAAGTCGAAAGGTTTGCATTTGAAGCGGGCAATTCAAGAAAGATTCTCTTGGCAACTTCAATCTGACTTTGCAACTCCGTGTCAGTTGATGCCTGATATTCAACAAGCAGGGCAGCGTGGTCGACAAAGGAGACTCCAGCCAACACAGATTCAGCCATTTTCTCATTTTGAGCAACACGCAGTGACGCAGTGTCCAGGAGCTCGATAACGGCAGCACTTGAATCTTTCAGTGCAGGCAAAGAACGAGTTGCATCAGCTAACGTCTCAAAGATCAATAGACCAGTAGCCATCTGTTTTAACAATGGAACTGTATTGAAAGTTACCTCTGCGATAAAGGCCAAGGTCCCTTCACTGCCGACAATCAAGTGAGCCAATATTTCTACAGGCTTTTGGTAATCTACAAAAGAATTAAGTGAGTAACCCATTGTGTTCTTAATTGCATACAACTTGCCAAGCTTCTCCATGGATGCGCAGTTGGAGTGAATACGTGTACGCAGGCGTGAAAGTCCTTCATATAGCTCTGGCTCGCAAATTCGCAGGTGGTCATCTGCATCCGCTGTAGAAGTATCGATCACAGTGCCACTTGGTAGGACCATCGTCAAAGATTCCATTGTGGCGTAGGTGTTGAATTCTGTACCGCAGGCCATTCCGCTTGAATTGTTCGCAACAACCCCACCGATAGTGCAAGCGATTTCGCTCGCAGGGTCTGGGCCAAGTTTTCTTCCATACTTTGCAAGGGCAACGTTGACTTGCTTTACGGTCGCTCCTGGTTGAACACGAACTTGCATACCGTTATTGAGTACTTCGATATTCTTGAATTTTCTACGGGTATCAATGAGTAACCCAGAGGAGAGGGCTTGCCCGCTCAGACTTGTTCCACCGGAACGAAACGTCATGCCGATATTGGCTTCATGACTAATGCGGAATAAGTCCCCTATCTGCCCCGAACTCTCGGGACGAACGACCACCGAAGGCATCAACGCGTAATGTGAGGCATCTGCCGCCATCGCTGTTCGATCAAATATCTCTGAAAAAACTCCCCCGGGAATTGCATTCTCTAGAGATTCAAGGAGAGCGCTCGAAACCATCGCCTTCCTCTCTCAAATCTCATTCATCATTACTCAGGAACGTGATTCAGTATACCTAGGCCAATCCAGGCCTACACCTTGTTCGATTATTCCTTTAATGCAAAATATTCACTGCACGTGCGATAACCAGGCCAACAATCAAAAGCGCCGTCATTGATTGAAGCAACATCAGCATTTTTGCCCAGCGCGTTAAAGGCATCACATCTGTTGGGCTAAAAGCACTGGCATTAGTGAAGGATGTGTACAGGTAATCAAAAAACTTTGGGTGCCAGTGATCAGGGGCGTAGCTAGGGTCTGACATTTGGGGAAAAATGAAATCAGGATATGGGTGCACTGCCTGGGCGCGTTTACCTGGGCCACCTCTGTCGAGTTCCCAAAACCAGAGTGCGAATACAACAACGTTTGTTAACCAGATCGAACCACCAGAAAGTAACAGGCTTCGTGCGTCAGTGACACCTCGGGTAATGATGGCATCAATAAGTTTGATTGCCGAAGCTGTATTCGACAAAGTCATGATCGCAACAAGCCCTAATCCCAGTGCTCTTGTTGGCGCTACGTGTTCAGAGATTCGCCGAGGATTAAAAGCGACGACGACAATGAGAAGGAGGGCTTCCAAGAGGCATATATAACTTTGAAATGAAAGTGAAAGTTTTCCAGGCAATACGTATTGCAGTGCAATGACTAATAAGACAATTATGGAAATCGGCCATCGATGCTCCCCCATATGCGGGCGATGCCAATGTGGTGCACTATTCAAGCCATCACTGTTGGTCATAGTCCATAAGGTTAGCAAAATTGAGTGTTGAAGGCATCTAAACAATCGGACTGTAATAACGTTTTAACACGAAGCACATCAACTTCTGCTCGATCCGGAACGGAAAATCCAGCTTTCCTAACCTGTACTTACATTCACTCCGAATATGGGAGACTTCACCCATGATTTCATTGACGACGTGGGTTGTAACAATTGCATTTCTTGCCCTAGTCATTGCATTTGACCTTGTGCTCGCAATTCTGAGGCGCAACAAGGAGACTTCCGTTATCGAAGCGGCCGGTTGGACCATCTTCTACATTGCCGCCGCGATTGCCTTCGGATATTTCTTGCCGCATTGGGCCTCGGCGCAAGGACAGAAGGAATTCTTTGCTGGTTGGCTCACTGAATATGCGCTTTCAGTTGACAATATTTTCGTCTTCATCATCATCTTGGGCCATCTGCATGTAAAAAAGGAAAAACAACAACTTGTCTTGCTCTTGGGCATCATGCTGACAATTGCTATTCGAGGCGCATTGATTCCCCTAGGCGCTGCCCTGATTTCTCGCTTTGCCAGCATCTTCTTCCTCTTTGGTGCATTTCTTATTTACACCGCCGTCGAGCTCTACCGAGGCAGTAGCGATGAAGAGGAATGGGAAGAAGGGCGAATTGTCGCAAATATGCGCCGCCGAGGAATTAGTACATTTGCCATTGCACTCGTAGCGCTGGGCCTGACAAACCTCGTCTTCTCATTGGACTCAATCCCAGCGATTTTCGGCCTTACGAAAAACCCATACATCGTAACCACCGCCAATGTTTTCGCCTTGATGGGGTTACGCCAACTTTACTTTTTGCTTGAAGGATTGCTTCAACGTCTGGTCTATCTCTCTAAAGGTTTATCCATTATTTTGGCATTCATCGGAGTCAAGATGATTTTCGAAGCATTTCGCGGAATTGGTGTGGAAGAAATCTTCGGCGTTACTGTTCCGGAAGTCTCTCTCGAATTTAGTCTGGGCGCAATCATAACTTGTTTGATAATAACTACTGTTGCAAGTTTAACTGCAACTCATGGAATTGCCGGAGCAGAATAAAACATTATTCCGAGGAAGCCTTTTTGCGAAGGGAATCATGAGCAATATCTTTTGATCGCTCATGAATTTTCCGCAATTGCAATTCAAAACTTCTAATAGCTAAATCGAATGCTGCAAGGTCATTAAATGCTGCTGCCTCAGAACGGATCAAAGGACCAGCGCCACGCGAAGTCAAAATCACACGATGAGACTGCTTTCCTTGCTTGGGATTTGCTTCGTGGATTACTTCGATTTCAACTCGGTCCATCGTTACGCTAAATCGATCCATTGAAAGTAATTTTCCTTCGGCAATCTCTTTGAAATCAGAGGCAACCTGTGCATTTCGAGTATGGAGAACAATATTCATTACATCTCTCCTTAACTATTAAGTTCTTGCTTGCAGTAACAATGCCACAAATCAGCACTTGCTGCTAGAAGTTAAACCTTGAATTTGCTGTGAGATTCCCACCATTTGGCGGCTATAACGGGAGAGCCCCCACCAAAAGCGTCAACGCTAGGGCAATACCAAAACTCTGAAGCAGGATTCGCGTGGCAGTTGCACGGTCTGCTGCCCTGCTCACTGGGTCAGCAACCCTTGCAATACTTCCGAGAGATCCAAAATTAAAAGTTCCCATAAAACCAAATGCTAAGCAGAATTTCTTTCGAGACTGAACCCAGCCGACGGAAGCAACCATTAATGGAAGGAAAATTCCGAATCGAGCACTACGAGGTGCATGTGCAGCAATCAACCCGATGAAGGTAATAATTGAAAAGATCGAACCAACGATGGCTACTAACTGCCGCCTACGAATTTCACCTTTGCCGATATTGCAAGAACCTGGAATGTAATCAGGCATCTTCGAATTCATCTTCGTCGACCCACACATTCTGGGGGCCATCCTCTTGTTTCTCCATCCAAGAAAGGAAAGACCCGACAGCTCGGAAAGATAAGACGGTAAACGTCAATACCCCGATAAGTCGTCGCGCGAATTTAATCATGAGATAAAAATACACCGAAATCTTTCAAACTTCCTACTGAAAGCTCTTTAAGTCAGCCGTGTTGCAATGAACTTTCTATATCGGCCCAAATATCTTCCACGTTTTCGCATCCAACCGACAATCGAATAAGGCTTTCTGGCACCGATGAACTCTCCAGAGCCCACCTACGACGGCGCTCCCATAAGGACTCGACTCCACCCAAACTGGTTGCCTGGGTTATAAGTCGTGATGCACCGCAAACTCGATCGGCTTCATCGGCTCCACCACGTACGGTGAAGGAAACGACCGCTCCAAAACCCTTCATAAATGTTTGGGCTCTCTCATGATGGGGATCGTTTTCTAATCCTGGGAAGTACACCTTCGTTACATTGGGATGAATCGATAAACGTCGAGCAAGTTCCATGGCATTACTTTGAGCCCGGTCAAAACGCAATGGAAAAGTCCGAATTCCACGCAGGGCAAGCCAGGCTTCAAAAGGTCCTGGAATCGCACCATTTTGTTTGCGCGCAGTGGAAAGTCGAGAAAATAGTGGATCATCATTTGTGGAAATTGATCCCATAATTACGTCGCTATGTCCTGCCAAATACTTCGTCACTGAATGCATGACCATATCTGCCCCGAAAGTTAATGGCTGCTGTACAAGCGGTGTCGCGAAAGTGTTATCAACCGCTACCCCACAACCTTGAGCCTTCGCTTGGGAAATTAATAAAGGAAGGTCGGCAATATCTAAACAAGGGTTCGTGGGCGATTCAAGCCATAATAAAGATGTACCAGGCAGCGCTGAAAGCACTTCTTGCGAATTGGATAAATCAACAAAGCGAACTTCTATACGTCCGCTTTCCTGCAAAGAGTTGAGCAATGACATTGTCCCGCTGTAACCCTGATGAGATGCAGTAATAACAGAACCGGTCGGAAGTAAAGAGAAAACAGCGCTGATCGCGGCCATGCCAGATGCGAATGTTAAAGTCTTTCCACCCTCGAGCGCCGAGATAGCTTCTTCCAGTGCAGACCATGTTTCATTTCCAAAGCGACCATAGCCAACAGGCCCACCTGCGTGAAAAGTTGAGTTCAGCGAAATCGATGGATTCAAAGATCCGTCCGCTGTTGGCGTTGGTCTCCCTGCGGTAATCGCAACCGTCTCAGGCCGTAATTTCTCATCCATGGAATTAGCCTATAACGATTTGATGATTCGATTAACGGCTTCCTCAATCACATCATGGCCCGTAGCAAAATTCAGACGAACAAACTGCGAGGACTGAGACCCGAAGGATTCCCCAGGATTAAAAGCAACTCGGCCCTTTTCTAGAAGAGTCTGCGCAGGATTCTCACCGAGATTCAACGAAGTGAGGTCTAACCAGGCAAGGTAACTGCAAGCTGGAATCTCATATCCAACGGTTGGGAGTTTTTCTGCCAGCAGCTTCTTGAGAAAATGACGATTATCATCAAGAGTTCGAAGGGCGCCGTCGAGCCAATCCACGCCATCACTAAAAGCGGCGGCGGTTGCAAACGCACCAAGAAGTGAAGCCCGATAGTGAGTCGCTTCTGGCAGCGCATTCAGTTTCGTGCGCATAACATCGCTTTGAGTCACGATAAATGCGCACTTAAGTCCGGCAAGATTCCATGCTTTGCTGGCTGCGGTTACGGTTACTCCGACATCTTGGGCATCTGCGCCTAGCGACAAGAATGGAACAAATTCAGATTCGGAAAAAGTTAACGGCGCATGAATCTCATCGCTAATAATTGTGACGTTATATTGCTTCGCCAATGAAACAAACTTGGAGAGCTCTTCACGCGAATAAACGCGACCTAAAGGATTATGAGGATGACACAGCAAGTGAATCTTCAGCCCATCTCGATAGGCGCTTTCAATTGCGTCGAAATCAATCGCCCAACCAGATAGCGCATCTCCGAAAGGAACATCCACTTTCGTCAAGTGCGTCTCTTCGATCCACGTGCTGAAATTATGATAAACGGGAGAATTTATAAGTATTTTGTCGCCAGGATTTGTGAGCACTCTCAGAACTTCAACAACACCGACACCGACATCAGTAACAATATGAACTTGTTCAGGATCAAGTGTCCAATTCCATCTCTTCTTTGAAAACGAAGCAAACGAGGTGCCAATTTCAGGTATAGATCCCAAATAGCCAAGATCGGAATTTGAAACCATCTCCAATAAGAGAGCACGTACAGGTTCAGCAATTTCAAAGTCCATTTCGGCTACCGGCAAAGGCAACACATCACTTGGAAAATCTCTCCATTTTGTACTTCGATGGGTGCGCATTTTTGCAAGCGGAATTGCTTTTACTTCGACGTTACTCATGGATGCAAGTATTCCATTCTTTAAGGATTTATCCTACGGGTTGAGTTTCTCACAATGAGCGTTGTAGCAACGGTGTGCGATGGGTATAGGGAATCCGGCTTTTTAAGTCGTTCCATAATTGATTTCGCAGCCAATTCGCCCATCAGGGTTGCCGGTTGCTCGATGGTAGTGAGGTCGGAGAATTCGGCCATCTCGTGTCCATCAAATCCAATAATGGATATGTCATCAGGAACTTTTAGTCCATGGCGTCTTACTGCCTGCATTGCACCAATGGCCATTTCATCTGATTCGCAAAAAATAGCAGTGGGTCTATTAGGTCGAGCGAGTAAATCATCCATCGCACGAGAACCACCGTACATAGTGAAGTCACCATGAACTTCGCGCTCGGGCATCCATGTAAGTTTGTTTTCCGCCAAGACTTGCATAAAACCTAAACGGCGATCTCTTGGGACACTCGAATTGAATGGATCATCTGGGCGCCCCGACATTAAAGCGATCTCTTTATGTCCTTGATTCACCAGGTGTTGCGTTGCAGTTCTCGCGCCAGCGACGTCGTCAATCGCAATGCTGGCACATTCGTCTCTATGCATTCCAACCAGCGCGATAGGAATACCCAAACTCAGCATGGATTCAAATTCCTCTTCAGTTGGTGGAAGCCCGATGACAATCAAAGCGTCCGCTCTTCCTTTGAGAAGTTGGTGCTGGAATAAGCGCTCACGCCCCTTCATCTGGCTAAAGTTATAGAGCAAGAGATCAAAACCAGCTTCACGAAGGGCTTGCTCTGCGCCATTTATAACTTGCGAGAAATACCATCGAGAGATGTATGGGGCAACGACGCCAATACTTTTCGTGCGAGATGGCGAACTCGACGCTTTCTCTTCATTAATTTCATAACCCACTAGCTGGGCAGCTGAAATGATCTTCTGACGGGTCTCTTCATTGACATGCGTCATCCCCCGCAGAGCCCGAGAGACTGTTGCACTCGAAACGCCCGCAGCAGAGGCAACATCTTTGATCCCAGCCATACTCACTTCCGAGTTCTCTGAGCGCCACATTTTCTGCAAATATTGCAGAAACAATGAACGCGATGTGCAAAAGTAGAGTAAAACTCTCATGAATGGCAAGGGGTTGCTAGATTCGATGCATGAGCGTCTCGACAGCGAGGATGAAAAAAATCGTGGCCGAAATCTGCAGCCTTGATCCCCGATTTACTTCGACAATCGAAGCAAGTCCTCTCTGCACATTGGGGCGTAATTTGAGGCGGGGAGACGCCGGTCAATCTCATTTTGCCTCACTCGTTGAATCTGTGATTTCTCAGCAGCTTGCCATCAAAGCGGCAGACACAATTCATTCACGATTAGTCATCCTGGCAAAAGGGAAAATTACCCCCGCAAGAATTGCGAAGATTTCAATCGAAGAATTGAGACTTGCGGGAGTATCGGGAGCAAAAGCGAAAACGCTCCATGGTTTGGCTAATGCAGGGCTCGATGGTCAAATTTCATTTGATGAGTTACATGAAATTGAAAGTGACCAAGAGATTTTCCAACAACTCACCTCCTTGTGGGGAATTGGACCATGGACCGTTGACATGTTCATGATGTTTCAACTGGGACGACTCGACATTTGGCCTACGGGTGATTTAGGAGTGCGACGTGGTTGGGAGCGTATTCACCGATTGAAGGAAGAGATTGAACCTAAGAAGCTAGATATTAAGGGTGAAAAATTCCGACCCTACAGAAGCATTGTTGCTTGGTATTGCTGGAGAGCGGTAGATAATAAATAGATTTACTTTGATGCCAGAATGAGAGAAACAGAATTAATGCACCAACGTTGATCAGTTGGTACGTCATATCCTTCGCCTTCAAATACATGACCTAAATGCGAATCACACGAGGCGCACCGAACCTCTGTCCGCACGCGTGGCGCTAAAGAACGATCTTCAATTAAGACCACGGCATCATCTTTGGTTGGTGCATAAAACGAAGGCCAACCACAGCCAGAATGAAATTTCGTTTCACTTCGGAAGAGCTCGGCATTGCATGCTTTGCATTTATAGATGCCAAGCGTTTCTGTATCGACATACTCCCCTGTAAACGGACGCTCCGTCGCGCCGTTTCGTAAGACTTCGAATGAAAGTGCATCGACGCGAGCGCGTAATTCCTCTTCGTCAAAGGATGCAGGAAATGCGACTCCCGTGCTGGAATGACAGTCATACCCATGTGGGTTCTTGATCAGGTACTTCTGGTGATATTCCTCGGCAGGCCAATATTGAATTCCTTCGGCTGGAAGAATTTCTGTGACAATATCTCCGTACCCAACTTTTTGAATCTCTTTTGAGTAGGCCAACATCGTTGACGTTGCCAGAGTTCTTTGTCCATCATTTGTTGTAAATATTGCGCTTCTGTATTGAGATCCAATGTCATTGCCTTGAGCGTTAAGAGTTGTTGGGTCATGCATCGTCCAAAACTCTTCCAAGAGTGCACGGTATGAAATCATTGATGGATCAAAAAGCACGCGCACCATTTCTGCATGACCTGTTTTTCCGGTGCAGACCTCTTCGTACGTCGGTGATTCTTTTGTCCCACCCATATATCCCACACTTGTTTCTAGGACGCCTTCAAGGCTCCAAAACCGTCGTTCTGCGCCCCAAAAACAACCCGTTGCAAAATATGCGCTCTCCGTCATAGTGCGCATTCTCGCAGTGCAACTACGAACTCGCACGCGCTGATAACCTTGCGACATCACCTGCGCCCCCGTAGCTCAGGGGATAGAGCACCGCCCTCCGGAGGCGGGTGCGCAGGTTC
>CAIYRR010000109.1 GCA_903928745.1 uncultured Actinomycetes bacterium
GTCTAGCACTATCTACAGTCAAGATTGCTGCAGCATCAGATTGCGCATCTTTAGTTACGCCGACAACTTTGGCTTGTTGTGCATCTTGCAAAGCTAAAACTTGTGTACGAGAAAATGCGTTTGTTGCGCAATCAAGTCCCATAGCCAATACCGTTGGACACTTTTGATCCCAGTCATACTGTGCCCGATCGATCACCTTGTTATAGGCGATTAAGTTGAGGGCAATGTTGTCCTCAACCTGCTTCTGTGAAACCAGGGCGTTGTTATATGAGGCCGTGGCGTTCTCAATCGCCAATTGCTGAGAGGCAATTGCTTTGACTTGCGTATCCAAAGTTGCCGCCGTTGGCCCTGCCGTGAGTTTTGTTAATGCGTTTTGGGCGTTCGTGATCGCTTGATCATTAGTCGCATCGGTAGAAATTAACGTTTGCGCCGCAGTAGAAATGGCAGCTTCGGCATTCTTTTCCGAAATCGTTGCCTGCAAGAGAGCTAATCGCACAGACCTGTCATCGGTCGTTGCAAGGAGTTCGCCCTTTCTTACCTTGTCGCCCACTTTCACATTAAGTGTCTTAACTATTCCTGAAGTACCGAAATTCACTCCAACATCAAGTGAAGGTTGCACCGTTCCTGATGCGCTCACTGTTGTGGAAACATCTTGGACGCTGACAGTTGCTGTTCGGGCAACGGTTATGACCGCTTTGGGATACAAAGTGCGATATCCGTAGAAACCAATAGCAACAAGGCCTGCAATAAGTAGGACGTTAAGAATGATATTTCTGCGACGAAACATTAGTTATTTCCCCCTGGACGCGTCGGCATAGTAAAGCCGGAAGATTTCTGGCACTTAATTAGCGCAACGGCCGTGTCAGGATCTGATTGGTCGTAGCGACCAAATCCACTCGTTGATTTAAATCCAGCTTTTGTCATGCACGTTTCGAATGCTTGTAATTTCGCTGGATCAAATCCTCCGCCACCATTGAATCCACCTGTTGGCAGTGCGATCTTGCAAGCTTTATATGCAGAAGCCATCTTTGTTGGATCAAAGTTTCCGCGATTGATTCCTGCGCCACCAGTTGGTCTCGCAGTTGGCCTAGCGGCACCGGGCGTGGGAATGACTAATCCGTTCTTTGCTAAACACGAACGTTGAGCAGTAGTTAGATTTGCGAAACGACCTCCGAAATCTCCTGCTCCTTCACCTGCCCGAGCACTGGGAGCAACAGTAATTTTCACCATGGGCTTTGCTGCGCTTGTTGCTTTTGCAGTTGCTTTTGCAGTTGCTTTTGCAGTTGCTTTAGGCGTTGCCTTTGCCGTGACTTTCGGTTTTGGTGCGCTCGATGCCGCTAAAGAAGTAGGCACCGATCCGATAACTAGAACTGATGTCGCAAAAGTTATGGCGCCCAGAGATAGTAATTTTCCTAATGATTTAGTGGATTGAACTCTCGCAATGGAATGTCGTTTCATGCACTTAGATAACGCTCTTAACCTGTGAAAAGGGTGTGAAATCGTTACTCGTTCGCTTAAGCAGGAACGCGAAGAACCTGCCCTGCTTGAACATCGGGCTGTGCTAACGAGTTCACTGAAACAATCTCATCGACCATGGCGCGGACATCCCCATGTCCATCACCTATTGCAGCTGCAGTATCGGCAGCGATCGACCACAACGTTTCACCAGGTGCGACAACTACTTTGATGTAGGTAGTCGAGCCCGCTTGGCCAACTGAATCTCCACCGGATGCCTTCATGGCAAAGCCGGCGCCAAGAACGATAGATAAGGAAAGCACCATGGCCAATCGCGCCAACCGACCGCGACGAGTTAACTTTCGAGCCCCAAACCCGGCAGTTGCAACGCGTGGTCGGGACGGATGTGTAAGTGCGATTGTGCTCATGGTCTTGCCTTTCTCAAACGGCGTTTAGGGAAGTTTCGAATCCGTTGTCTGATTCGAACGCCTGTTCGATAGTGCTATTTATACCCCACCCCACTGACAAAATGCAAGAAATATTCGAACATATGTTTGAATTTTTGGTGAACATCCTCTACTCTCAACCTATGAGTACAGATACTTCCTCAAATTCGGCAAATACCAACGAGATTACCGAGCTCCCTGATGGCCCAGCCGACGAACATGGTCTGACCACCCGCCAGCTCAAGATCCTCCAGGCCATCAAATCGGCCCTCATCGACAACGGTTACCCGCCTTCTATGCGCGAAATCGGCGCCGCCGCTGGCCTAGCCTCCCCTGCCTCTGTCCAATATCAGCTTCAGGCTCTGGAGAAAAAGGGCTTCATTCGCCGCGATCCCACCCGTGGGCGCGCCATCGAGGTGCTCCTGCCTGGTGAATCATCCGAATTTGAATCCGCCCATGCCGACAAGACCCGCCAGATTCCTCTGCTAGGTCGCATCGCCGCCGGTGGTCCAATCCTTGCCGAGCAAAATGTCGAGGAGACCTTCCCGCTTCCTGAATCAATCGTCGGCCAAGGCGATCTCTTCATGCTCAAAGTTGTCGGCGATTCCATGATTGATGTTGCAATCTGCGATGGCGATTACGTTGTGATTCGTAGCCAGAAGGATTGCGAAAAGGGCGAAATCGTTGCCGCGATGATTGATGGCGAGGCCACCGTGAAAACTTTCTCGAAGAAAGATGGACACATCTGGTTGCTACCTGCCAA
>CAIYRR010000110.1 GCA_903928745.1 uncultured Actinomycetes bacterium
TATTCGCAGGATTCTCACGCTGTAGTTTTCACTGCGCAAGGGTGCGATGAAGTAACAATGACTTTGCAAGGTCACAAGGACGGTCCCTTCGTTTCTGTTTCCAAAGGCGCAAGTGGAGGAGAGCTCTCACGAGTCATGCTGGCATTGGAAGTTGTTCTGGCACAATCTCAACCTGTTGGTACCTATATCTTTGATGAGGTTGATGCAGGGGTCGGGGGAAAAGCAGCGATTGAAGTTGGTCGGCGTTTGCATGAATTATCAAGGCACGCGCAGGTAATCGTTGTTACTCATTTACCGCAGGTTGCGGCGTGGGCCGATTCGCATTTTGTTGTGAGCAAGAATGTAGATGGGACGGTAAGCCAGAGCGGGGTAAGTGAAGTCTCCGGCGATGCACGTGTGGCAGAGATCGCGAGAATGTTGGCTGGCCATGAAGAATCAAAGAGCGCCCAAGAACACGCCACGGAATTGCTGGCAATGCGCGGATAGCAAGCTCGCTGGTTTTTGATGATAGGTTGGTCTTCCATGGGCCAGGCACATGTGACGAAGCATCTTTTTGTAACCGGGGGCGTGGCTTCTAGCCTCGGAAAAGGCCTCACTGCATCTAGTTTGGGAAGGTTATTACGCTCCCGCGGGTTGCGTGTGACCATGCAGAAGTTGGATCCCTATCTCAATGTAGATCCAGGAACGATGAACCCTTTCCAGCACGGTGAAGTTTTTGTCACCGATGATGGCGCAGAAACAGACCTCGACATTGGGCATTACGAAAGATTTCTAGATACAAATCTTCACGGTTCTGCAAACGTGACTACGGGGCAGGTTTATTCAAGAGTGATCGCCAGAGAAAGGCGCGGAGAGTATCTTGGTGAAACAGTGCAGGTTATTCCGCACATCACCAATGAAATTAAAGAGCGTATCCGCGCTATGGCTGCACCAGATATCGATATCGTCATCACCGAAGTTGGTGGAACCGTGGGAGATATTGAGTCCCAACCATTTCTAGAAGCTGCACGACAGATTCGCCAAGAAGTCGGTAGAGAGAATGTCTTTTATGTACATGTATCTCTCGTTCCCTACATTGGTCCATCGGGTGAATTGAAAACAAAACCAACACAACATAGCGTCCAGGCGCTTCGTAGTATCGGTATCGCCCCTGACGCGATTGTCATTCGATCCGATCGTGAAATACCTGCCGCAGTGAAGAAGAAGATTTCCTTGATGTGCGATGTGGACCTCGAAGCTGTCGTAGCAGCAGTTGATGCACCTTCCATTTATGACATTCCTAAAGTTTTGCATTCGGAAGGTTTGGACGCCTATGTCGTTCGTCGCCTGGGTTTGCCATTCAAAGATGTGGATTGGACTGAGTGGGAGGCATTGCTCAAGAAAGTTCATCACCCTGCACATCACGTCAAGGTTGCATTGGTGGGTAAATACATCGATCTACCAGATGCATATTTGTCGGTAACAGAGGCCCTTCGTGCCGGTGGTTTTGGCAATGATGCAAAAGTAGAGATTAAGTGGGTTGCAAGTGATGAATGTGAAACCCCAGAAGGCGCACTTGCGCAACTAGGAGGAGTAGACGCGATTTGTGTGCCAGGTGGTTTTGGTGTTCGGGGCATCGCAGGAAAAGTTGGAGCGCTTAAGTTTGCCCGTCTCAACAAAATTCCAACGCTAGGTCTGTGTCTAGGTTTGCAGTGCATGGTTATTGAAGGCGCGAGAAATCTCGCAGGTATCGCAGATGCAAATTCCGCGGAGTTTGCGCCGGATACGCTTTCGCCAGTTATTTCTACAATGCAAGATCAGCACGCAGTTGTAGCAGGCCAGGCGGATATGGGCGGAACAATGCGCCTTGGTTTATACCGCGCGAAGTTGGAACCAGGTTCCATTGTTGCAAAGACATACGGCTCTTTGGAAGTTTCCGAACGTCACCGTCATCGTTACGAAGTTAATAATGCATATCGCAAACAACTATCCGATGCAGGATTGCGTTTCAGTGGAATATTCGAAGACAGGGATTTAGTTGAATTTGTTGAGCTTCCCTCTGCGGTTCATCCTTACTACGTCGGAACACAGGCACATCCTGAGTTTCGTTCCCGTCCCACGAGGCCACATCCATTATTTGCTGGCCTTGTAGAGGCAGCCCTCAAGTATCAGAGCAGTAAGTAGCTTTTGCTTAATCAGGTAGTCTTAAGTTCACTCAATGTTGAGTCTATATAGGAGTTGTCATGATCGTTGGTGTTCCGAAGGAAATCAAGAGTCAAGAATCGCGTATAGCTATAACGCCCGAAGGTGTCAGCGAATTTGTCCATGCGGGTCATTCTGTTGTGATTGAGGCTGGGGCCGGAATTGGGTCTGCCATCACGGATGCAGATTTTGTTGCCCAAGGTGCACGTATTCTTTCCACTTCCGATGAAGTGTGGCAACAAGCGGATTTGATTCTTAAGGTTAAGGAACCTATTGCTGCTGAGTACCCAAAGATGCGTAAAGGTCAGATTCTCTTTACCTATTTGCATTTAGCCGCATCGAAAGAATGTACCGATGCGCTAATAGCTAGTGGAACCACTGCTATTGCCTATGAAACTGTTGAGATAAATGGTCAGTTGCCATTACTGGCTCCAATGAGCGAAGTTGCTGGTCGAATGGCAACACAAGTTGGTGCCACTGCTTTGCAGAAACCACATGGTGGACGCGGAGTTCTTTTGGGGGGAGTGCCAGGAGTTGCTCCTGGAAAAGTTGTCGTCATCGGTGGCGGAGTAGCTGGTTTGAATGCAGCTGTTATCGCCATTGGAATGGGCGCCGATGTGACAGTAATTGATCGCAGTATCGCGCGATTGCAATACATTGATGCAACTTATGCTGGCCGGATCAAAACGCTGGCGGCGTCACGTCATGCCATCGCACGAGAAGTAGCGAGTGCTGATTTAGTTGTGGGCGCTGTACTAGTTCATGGCGCTAAAGCTCCCAAGTTGGTGAGCAATGAGCAAGTGAAGGGCATGAAACCTGGTTCGGTTCTTGTCGATATTGCTATCGATCAAGGTGGCTGTTTCGAAGACTCGAAAGCAACAACTCATGCTGAGCCAACTTTTTCAGTTCATCAGAGTGTTTTCTATTGTGTAGCAAATATGCCAGGGGCAGTTCCGGTTGCTTCAACCTATGCCCTCACTAACGCAACGCTGCCCTACGCGCTTTCACTTGCAAACAACGGCTGGGTTAAAGCTTTGCAAGCAGATTCCGGGTTGGCACTTGGGTTGAATGTTCACGAAGGAAAGGTGTACTACGAGGCGGTTGCCCGTGCACATAATTACCCTTTTCAATCCCTAGTTTCGTAGATAACCGTATGGAATTTGGAACAGAGACGAGGAACTTTCTCGACCATGTTCGTGTTGAACGAGGACTTTCATCTAACACCGTTTCTGCTTATGCAAGAGATCTGAAAGTATTCCATGACTTTTTGGATCTTTCATCGATAAAGCTTGATTTGGTGACGGAACCAACGATTCTTGCTTATAGGAATTTCTTAGTTGAAAGCAAATACTCACCAGCAAGTGTTTCACGAATGATCTCTGCACTGCGTACCTTCTTTAGATACCTTTCAAAGGAGAAAGGCTTCATAGATCCAACTTCAGATCTCGAGAAATTTGCAGTATTGCGCCGACTACCAAAAGCGTTAACCATTAGCGAGATGACATCACTTATCAATGCTGCACATGTAGATAGCAGACCCGTTACGTTGCGAGATAAAGCCTTACTGGAGTTCCTTTATGGCAGCGGCGCTCGAGTGAGTGAAATTGTTGGTCTGGA
>CAIYRR010000111.1 GCA_903928745.1 uncultured Actinomycetes bacterium
ATTTCAAATGTTCGCAAGCAATACAAAATTCAAGCAACCGGAAGCCTTATTAATGCTCTTAATGGAGTATCAATTAAGGTTGAAAAAGGCCAAACCTTAGGAATTGTTGGCGAAAGTGGTTGCGGAAAATCCACCCTCGCACGTCTTATTTCAGGGCTAGAGCGAACAACTGCTGGTGAAATTTCTTGGGCCAACGAGGCGATGACTGATAAAGCGCGAAATCTTTTCCGTGCTCGTCGATCTGTCGTCCAATTAGTTTTCCAAGATCCATACTCATCACTGAATCCACGTCAAAAAATTGGCGAGTCTATTTCTGAGATTTTGCACGTTCATAAGCTCGTTCCATCGGACGCTATTGATGCCCGAGTTACAGAATTGCTGACCATCGTGGGATTGGCTGATGACTTAAAACATCGCTATCCGCATCAACTCTCGGGCGGTCAACGACAACGCGTAAGTATTGCTCGAGCATTAGCGGCAGAGCCTCAATTGTTGATTCTGGACGAGCCAGTGTCGGCGCTCGATGTTTCTGTGCGTGCTGAGGTCATGAATCTCCTCATTGATCTTCGTGAGAAGTTTGGCCTCACGTACATCTTTATTAGCCATGACTTGGCAATGATTCGCTACATCAGCGATGTAATTGCGGTTATGTACTTAGGAAAAATTGTTGAATTTGGAACGTGGGAACAAATCATTGATCGACCGCAGCATCCGTATACGCAAGCACTCATTGCTGCAATGCCCGATCACAGCATTATTGGTAATCCAGAAACACTCTCTAAGACCCTCAAAGGAGAAGTTCCAGATCCTGCGCATTTACCGACAGGTTGCGCTTTTCACGTGAGGTGTCCAAAAGCAGTTGCTTCTTGCATGATTACTGGACCAGAACTCATTGAGATTTCGCCAAATCATCTAGTTGCCTGTACGGAGGTTGAGAAGTGAAGATCATCGGAATGATTTCAGGTACTTCTTATGATGGAATCGATGTTGCCTGTTGTGAGTTTTCGCAGGTGGATGATGTCATTGAAGTAGTCCAGCATGGATTCTTTTCTCTTGAGTACACAGATGAGCTTCACGAGATGATTGCTGATTCAATGCCACCACAGCCCGTAACAATGGAACGCGTATGCGTTCTAGATACACATATTGGACAAGCATTCTCAGCGGCGGCTCAGAAGGCGATCGCCGATTTTGATTTTCATCCAGATTTAATTGTCTCTCATGGTCAAACACTTTTTCACTGGATCGATGAAAACCACAAAGCTCAAGGAACTCTGCAACTAGGTGAGTCATCATGGATCGCAGAAGAGACTGGTGTTGCTGTGCTTTCCAACATCAGGTCACGAGATGTTGCCGCCGGCGGACATGGTGCACCCCTTGTTAGTTTGCTCGATCAGTTGTTGCTCGGCCATAGTGAAAGCCCCGAAGGCGCTCTCAATCTAGGCGGAATTTCGAATATCACTATCGCTGGAGCAAATCTTGCGCCTATGGCCTACGACATTGGCCCTGCCAATGGTCTGCTCGATTCTGCAATCTTTGCTTTCAGTCAGGGTCAGAAGTCTTATGACGAAGATGGAAAAATAGCCGGTTCGGGAACTGTTGATAAGGCAATGCTTGCTAAATTCCTTGATGAACCTTATTACTCACTACCTGCACCGAAATCCACGGGTAAAGAGTTATTTCACCTGCCGTATTTGATTGAAAAAATCGGCCCCGTAAATACTTGGAAAATCGAAGATGTAATGGCCACTTTGCTCGAACTCACTGTAGAAACCGTTGCTCTCGAAGTTGAAAAATATAATTTGTCCAAGTTATACATCGCAGGTGGGGGATCCGCGAATCCCGTCATGATGGCCAGATTGCAAGAACGATTAACTTCTTGTGCTGTGCTTTCGATGGTTGAACTTGGTATCGATCCAAGAGCGAAGGAAGGCCTTACTTTTGCTTTGATTGGTTTTCTCACGATGCATGGCCTTGCAGGGCAGGTACCCAGTTGCACTGGCGCACGCGGCGAACGCATCCTTGGCTCGCTTACACCAGGTAAAGGCCCACTTCGATTGCCAGAGCCAAGCTCAATAAAACCTATACGAGTAAGAGTTATTTAACTCTTTAATGTCTGGATCATTTGAATCTCTGGAATCTTCCAGCGCTCATCTGTGCGCTCTACCCCAGTTATTGAAAAACCTAGTTTTTCATAGAGAGCGCGCGCATTGGGATTTTCCTTGAAAACCCAGAGTGTGATTTCATCAAATCCTCTTGTCCGCAATTTCTCCAGTGCAGCACTCACTAAAGTCTTTCCAATTCCCATTCCCGAATGCTCGGGATGGACATATAGTGAAAACAAGTGTCCTCGGAGGGAGTTGTCTTTGTCTTGGCCAATACGAGCAACCCCCACAACTTGGTCACCTCGAACTGCAACGACAGTTTCACGTTCGATATGTGGAGCCAAAGCTTGTTCCCATAATTCATGCGCAGCTTCTGGTGTCATAGCGTCGCGAACATCTTGCGGTAATACTTCTTGGTATGAAATTAACCAGCAGGCGCGAAAAATCTCAACGACTGCATCAAGGTCAGAGATGCTGGCGTTTCGAATAAAGATTTCCACGGGTGCAACTCTATGACAAGAATCATTAATACCTTCTCAAGCGTTAGCGCGCGTCCATTGAATAATACTTTTTCGACTGCGCTGCGAAGCGTCAGCGAACTAGAAGTGATTTCTTACCGTATTGAAACTGATGACGGATACACCGCCTGGGGCGAATGTGTTGAGACACCTGCGATAACGGGCGACTCAAGTGCGAAAATAAAGGGCGCTTTAGAAATTGAAATTCCCAAGACTATTCTTGATAAGGAATTTGAGGGTGCTCAAGAATTTTGGAACAACCACATCCAACCTCTCGATGTTGTTGGAAGTGCCAAAGCAGCTATAGATATTGCTCTATATGATTTGGAATCTCAGCTTTCTGGAAAATCAATGAAAGAATTATTGGGTTGCGCATCTGAATTCATTAGAACCGATGTGACTATTCCGATTACACCGATATCTGAAATTGAATCCTTGGTCTCAGTTCGCCTTAAAGATGGTTTTGATAGTTTCAAAGTGAAATTAGGAGCAGAAGCCGTAAAGCTCTCAATTGAAAAACTCGCTCTCATCCGTTCGCTAATTGGTGATGAGTCGGGCTTAAGAGTTGATGCCAATCAGGCTTGGAGCATTGAACACTCTCTCGAATTCCTAAATGAGTGTGGCCATCTCAACATTGAGTACCTAGAACAGCCATTGGTGGCCTCGGACAAAGCTAGGTTGGCTCAAATATCACGCGGCACCGATATTGAAATAATGGCAGATGAGGCATGTTTCACCATGGCTGATCTAGATGAACTTATCTCACTCGGCGATATCGATTTAGTAAATCTCAAAGTTCTAAAAAGTGGCGGAGTTACACCTTTGCTCGCGATGGCACAGAAAGCCAAAAACTCTGGATTGAAAGTATCTATTGGATCGATGATGGAAGGTGACCTGGGTGTGCGAATTGCCAGCATTATCGCGGGGGCGATTGCTCCAGATTTGATTCATGATTTAGATGCCGCTTGGTGGGCACGCGAAAGCGCGATTAAATACTCAGATGGACGGGTTTGGGTTTCATGAATAGAGAGTTAACCGCGCTAATTGAGGGAGGGCTTCCCGGACTTGTTCTTGGCTCTTCACGTCGAGGGAATCGAGAAATCATTGCGTTGGGAAATCGTTCGAGCATAGATCTTAATGATCCATTACCGATGAACCCAGCAACACATTTTGATCTCGGTTCAATTACGAAGATAGCGATTACCACCGCGGCACTCATGGATCTCGTGCAAGATGGAAAAATTTCTCTCGAAGATAAAATTTCGCACTTTCTTGCTCAATGGGATACATCCGAAAAATCTGACATTACGATTCGGCAGTTGCTGCAACATAGGGGTGGTCTGTGGGAATGGCGCCCACTTTATATTTCTTTACAAGATCCAAGCGAGGTCACGGATTTCATATCAAGGTTGCCTTTGCGTTATCCCGTCGATAAATCTCGACACTACTCAGATCTTGGCTTTATTACACTAGGAACAGTTGTTGCACGGGTTCTGGGTACTAATTTAGAGAGTTTAGGATTTGGCGAAACTCGATTTGGCTCTCCTTTTGATGCAACGAATGTTGCAGCGACTTCGCGAGGAGATCGTATGGAAAAGGAAATGGTGAGTACTCACATTCCATATCCTGTTCCAGAAAAAGTTGAAGGCTTTAGCCGTTGGCGCACTCACATCCTGAGCGGTGAAGTTAACGATGGAAACGCTTTCCATTTGCTGGGGTCGGTTTCCGGTCATGCGGGTTTATTTTCCAACGCGGAAAGTCTCTTGAGTTTTGGCGAATCGTTATTACAACACCCGCAGTTTGAATATTTCACAAATGAAGGCCCTGACGTCGACGCTCATCTTGGATTTCGAAGTTGGGTGGATACCTACGAGGGATGTACAGATCGTTTCTATGGTCACACGGGTTATCCGGGAACCGTTATTGGGGTTTCCCGAGCGCACGAGGCGGTAGCAACGTTGTTGACCAATCGCCTCCACGTGGATGGTGCGCCAATGCCCACGGAAGACTTGTGGAGACCGATATTGACCGCCTTCCATCAAGAATTGCACCAATAAATCATCCTCATAATGGGTTGACGCAGAGCCCTTCTTTGGCAATAATTTTCTCCTAGAGCATATTTTCACTGAAGGATTTTTTCACCAATAAAAGGAGCTGGAATGGCAAAGAAGCCCCCTGCCCTACAAGTCGTCGGTAAGAACTATCGCGACCTTTTAGGTGAAATTGGCAACTCATTTCCCTCTTTTCATGCGAGCGAAGCTGCTATCGCACATACTGTTCTTGATAATCCCGATCTTGTTGCCAACATGAATATTTCCCAATTAGCCATTGCTAGTTCGACATCTGTGGCTTCGGTAGTTCGATTCAGTAAAGCTGTTGGCTTTAAAGGGTATCCAGAATTTCGGATGGCCCTTGTCAGTGAGTTGAGTCGTTTGGCGCATACAGGGATCGAAACTTCAGAACTCGATGGTGGAATCACTGTCAATGATTCAGCAGCCGATGTCATTCGGAAAATTGCTCAAGCCGATGCACGCGCTATTCAATCAACTGCAGAACGACTTGATGTTGCAAGTTTTACAGCAACAATCGATGCGTGGGAGAAAGCCAAAGTTATCGGAGTATTTGGCGTTGCTTCAGGTGCCTATGTTGCAATGGATCTACAACTCAAACTCAATCGTCTTGGTAAGAATTCTGTTGCATGGACTGACGCACATATGGCGCTGACCTCCATCGCGCTATTAGGCAAAGGCGACGTTTTAGTTGCTATCAGCCATAGCGGTACAACAGTTGATGTCGTCGATGTCATGACCGAATTCAAAGCCCGTGGTGTAAAAATCGTTTTGATTACGAATACTTTACGAAGCCCATCGACCGCTATCGCAGATTTAGTTCTCTACACATCCGCACGGGAAACCACCTTCCGCAGCGGAGCGACGGCAAGTCGTATCGCACAACTCACGGTGGTTGATTGTCTCTGTGTTGCATTAGCACAGAGAAACTGGAGCGAGACAAAAAACGCTCTTGATCTTTCCAGAGAGGCTATCGGAAGCCGAACTGGAAGGAAGTTACACGAAGAAGGAATGCAGACAAGTAGTACCCCTAACCGCTCTCGAGGAGGAAATAAGTGAGAATGACACAACGCCGCGGACGCGGCTTGGTGGCCGCGATTCTTGCAGCCAGTGCAATTGCTGTTCCAGTAATGGCAGCGATTCCTGCACATGCAGCAACAGAACTTTCGTTCTGGAGCTGGCGCCCAGAAGACAAAGTCTTCTACGAAGCACAAGCAGCCGATTTCTTGGCCGCCACTGGTATCTCAGTTAAGTTCACCCCGTATGTAGCAACTGAGTACAACGCAACACTCGCAACCGCTCTAACCGCAGGCAAGGGTCCAGATGTTATGCAGATCCGTGCTTATGGTGGAATGGCTAACCTTTCAGATGCTGGCAACTTCTTGCCTTTGACATCAAAGATGGTTCCAGCTCTTGGAAAGATGGCTGCCGGAACTCTTGCTGGTGCACAGGGTTACACCGACAAGCATCAATTCGGCCTTCCTTATGCAACATCCGTATTGGGTGTCATGTACAACCCAGCACTTCTTAAGAAGGCTGGAATCAAAGCTCTTCCAACAACATGGGATTCATTCCTTGGCGTTCTTTCACGCGTTAAGTCAGCGGGAATCATGCCTCTTGGAAACGGAACCGGCTATGCACCAGGGCTAGAACAACTCTGGGGCGCAGTAGGTCCAACTTTCTACGGTGGAACTGCTTTCTACAAGGATGTAGTTGCGGGCAATCGCAGCTTCAGCGATAAGAACTTTGTTGCATCACTTCAAGCTGTTAAGGATCTTGTTGCGTATATGCCAGCAGGAGCCGAAGGTTTGGATTACAACACAGCACGCGGACTTTTCGCTAACGAAAAAGCTGCGTTCTATATCGGTGGAAACTACGAAATTTCATACTTCCGTAGCTTGAACCCATCACTAAGCGTTGGCTGGATTCCTGCACCATCAGCATCAGCAGGATCACCTCGCTTCGTAACAAACTGGGCAGATGGTGCCTTTGCTATCAATGCAAAGACAACACACAAAACAGAAGCACTGAAGTTCCTTAACTTCCTAGCTAGCAAGGACTTCAACCAAGCAGCAGCAGATCAGCTTGGCTGGATCCCTACAGTTTCAGGAATCAAAGTAACCGACCCTGCTGTTATCTCTATGCAGCGTGCTATCCCAACATTGGGAACACCATTCTTGACACTCGTTGGATTCCGTTATGGAACACCAACAAGTTCAGCAATCATGCAACCTGGATTCCAAAAGGTTGCAGCGGGCACGAAGACTCCTGCCGAATTGGCCAAGGATATTCAAGCCGGTGTTGCATCTTGGTATAAGCCACAAACAGGTAAGGCCTAAGAAATAGAGCTGGGCGCAGGTAAGTTTTCCTGCGCCCAGTTTTCTCTTATTTTTTAATAATTTGAGGAGTGACGTGTCTAGAAGCGGTTTGCAAAGAGAACAGAGGAAGTTCACCTTCCTTCTCTTAGCTCCCGGTTTGTTGACCGTAGTTATTTTCACTAGCGTTCCCGCTTTAACAACTTTGAGCTATGCCTTCTTTCATTGGAAAGGTTTTCAACGCGGAACATTCGCAGGATTTGAAAACTTTCATCGCCTATTTAGTTTTCCCTTTCGCGACCAATTTCTGATGGCTCTTCGCCACAACGTATTGGTCTTTGTAGGAATCTTCACTTTACAAACAACAATCGGAATCTTGATCGCCTACAGCCTTTACCGAATGATCAAAGGCCAAAGATTTTTTCGAACTGTCACATTTCTCCCTGTTATTTTTTCATTGGTTATTGTCGGATATATGTGGCAAGCGCTCCTTGATCCTTTCTATGGTCCAATAAACAACATTCTTCACAGCATCGGTCTTGATTCCTTTGCGCGCACATGGCTTGGAAGCACCAGCACCGCTCTACCAACGCTAGTTTTCATCAATCTATGGCGCTGGGTTGGATTTCCAGCAATCATCTTTTTATCGGGCTTTAACGCGATAAATCAGGAGTATTTGGAAGCGGCCAGAATAGATGGCGCCTCCGAAGGGCAGATATTTAGAAAAGTGATGTTTCCTTTGTTAGCGCCCTCAATGACGATCGTCGCCATCCTTACCTTTATCGGAGCATTCGAATGGTTTGATCTACCTTACGTCTTGGGCGGATCAAGCGGTGGCCCAGCTGGCGCTACAGATACTTTGGCTCTGATGTTCTACCGACTCTCCTTCGGCTCCGTTGATTCTGGCGCAAATGAAATTGGAATCGGATCCGCGCTTGGCGTGCTCATTTTCTCCATTGTTGGAGTCGGCGCTGCATTTGGCTCCAAGTATTTGAGAAGTCGCGAGGTAGATGTGTGATTAAAGCGCTCTCTTCAAAAATATTCTTCCGCTCCATTTTGATTTTCAATGCAGTGATGGTTTTAGTTCCTGTTCTCTTCCTCATTAACTCCTCACTTCGCGAAACTAATGACTTTGCGCGAAATCCGATTAAGTTAGCTACTTCGCCACATTGGGCCAACTTCAGCAATGTGTGGGCCGACGGTGCATTTGCGACTTATCTTAAGAATTCCTTGATTATTACCGTTGGGTCTACAGCCCTCATTCTGACTTTGGCACTTGGCGCGGGATTTGTATTAGGACGCTACACATTTAAGAGCCAGAACTTGATTATGGGATTTATTCTTTCTGGAATGTTGGTTCCAGCTAAGTTAGCGATCTTGCCTCTCTTCATTCAGCTCAAATGGATGCACCTGCTGGATTCACATATAGGTTTGATTCTTGTCTACACATCAGGTGCGCTTCCTGCAGCAATCTTCATTATGAGTGGATTTTTTAGATCTCTACCAGCGGACTTAGATAGCGCCGCACGTATTGATGGAGCATCGGAATTTCAGCTTCTGCGCCTTGTCCTTACTCCGCTGGTTCGACCAGGTTTATCAATTGTTGCCATCTACTCGGCAATTCCAATTTGGAATGACTTCTTCTTACCTTTGGTATTTCTACAAACTCCAGAAAAGAAAACGATTATGCAGGGACTTACAGTCTTCTTCGGGGAGTATTCATCTCAGTGGGGAATCATTTTTGCGGGTCTTACTTTGGCCGCCCTTCCATTAATCGTTCTATATTTAATTCTCTCCGAGCAATTTATTAAGGGCCTCACGGCCGGCGCTGTGAAAGGTTAATAATGTTGTCGCTAGGAATTGATGCGGGAGCTTCCTCTACAAAGTGGACACTTCTCGATGACTCCGGTGTACTCCGAGAAGGAGTAGCGCTGGCAATGGATGGACACATTAACAAGGCACCTTCGAGGGCGAGAATGATCGAAGTCCTTGAATCGATCGTTGAATCGGCAATGCCACAAAAAGTGGGCTCAATTTATGCTGGAATAACAGGTATCGCTGAGACAGATTCGGGTTCGAAAGAGACCAAAGCAATTTTCACAAATGTTTTTGGGGATATTCCCATCACCTTAGTTTCGGATATTGAACTTGGGTATCGCGTGAATTTTGAACCGGGCGAGGGAATTTTTCTCTATGCCGGAACTGGTTCGATCGCAATGTATATCGATGCCCAAGGAAAGATTTTTCGAGCAGGAGGCTGGGGATACCTTCTGGGTGACGAAGGCGCGGGATATTGGATCGGACGCGAAGCGATTCGTGCTGTGCTTTTTACTTTGGAGAGTGGATCACTCATTTCGCCTTATTCACTCGAAGCAGAGGTTTTGAAATCTATTCACTGTGCAGATTGGAAAGATATTAAATCGTTTGTCTATTCAGATGACAGAGCGAAGATTGCTGAGTTGTCTCTATTGGTAGTTTCGATGGCCAAGAAGGGCGAACTCACAGCCCAGGTAATTCTTAAGAGTGCAGGGAGTGCGCTGGCGAACTTAGTGTGGAGACTTGAGGAAAATGTGGGTCTACGTAATCTCCCGGTCATTTTTGCTGGGGGATTGAGCGAGCCAGATAATTTCCTTTCAGAGGAACTCGTGAAGCAGATTGCACGACCTGTTACAGTCTCAAACATTCGAGCATCAAATCGTGCCGCCGAATTAGCTAGGAAGTGAGTAAGAATTTCTAGGTTGTTTTTGAATCAATCCATCGGCTATTAAACTTGTTAAAGCTTTCTCGATTTGTGAATCATCATGCCAAAGTTTCTTGAGTTGCTTCTCGGTGAGAGATTCATTTTCGCGAAGGGATTGAACAATATTGCCACGGCATTGACGATCAGAGCCCTTCCATGTCTGTGATTTCTTGAGAATTTCCGATTTGGGGAAATCTGATTTGCGCCAAGCACACATTTTCTTAACGGGACATTGAGCGCACTGAGGATTTCGTGCAGTGCAAACAAGTGCTCCAAGTTCCATGGTAGCCGCAGCCCATGTGTGAGCATTAGCTTTCGGGATCAATTCTTTGCGTCGAGCGCGTTCAACTTTTGAAGGTGAAGAGGGTGCAGATTCAACTCCATCGTATAGTCGTGCGAAAAGGCGGCGGATGTTGATATCTAAAACGAGAGATTCTTCTTCATAAGCAAATGCAATTATCGCTGCCGCCGTGTATTCGCCGATTCCAGGTAATGATCTTAGGAATTCTTCATTTCGCGGAACTTCATTTGCGAATTCGGCGGCGATAATTTTCGCGCATTCATGAAGGCGCAGCGCCCGACGTGGATATCCCAGACGTCCCCATGCGGTAATAACTTCAGATGTGCTTGCAGATGCCAGGTCTTGAGCAGTAGGCCAGCGTTGCATCCATTCAATCCAGCGCGGTAGAACTCTGCTTACCGGCGTTTGTTGCAACATGAACTCACTGACCATTACGCCCCACGGCGTTGTATTTCTCCACGGTAAATCGCGTTTATTTTCTTCAAACCAGGAAATAATTTCCTTTTCTACCAGGCTCATTCTCCAGAGATCTTGACTCGGCTCAGTGCTTGATCCAGGCGTGAAACCTCAACAATTTCCATTCCATCTATTTTGGTATCACTACCGAGTGGAACGAGAGCGCGCTTGAAACCCAATCGATGTGCTTCGGCCAGACGTCGACCCACACCGCTGACTTTCCGAATCTCACCTGCAAGCCCGACCTCACCGATTGCAACAAGATCACCAGGCAGCGCCAAACCTTTTGCTGCAGATGCGACGGCAAGTGCCAATGCAAGATCTGCAGCGGGTTCGGTCATTTTCATTCCACCAACCGTCGCTGCATAAACATCGCGCCCGGCAATGCGAATGTTGGCTCGGAGTTCGAGCACCGCCAGCGTCATAGATGTTCGCGCACCATCAAGACCACTTGTGACTCGACGCGCGTTTCCATAATCGTTATCGCGTCCAAGACCAACGAGAGCTTGAATTTCAGCCAAGAGTGGACGGCGACCTTCGAGTGTCACAGTCACACAAGTGCCAGGTACGGGTTCGGTATGACGAGTAGTAAAGAGACCCGTTGGATCTGCAACACTTTCGATTCCGCCATCATGTAAATCAAAACAACCAACCTCATCGCTGGCGCCAAATCGATTCTTAGTAGCGCGAATTAATCGCAACCTTGAATGACGTTCGCCTTCAAATTGCAAGACAACATCAACGATATGTTCGAGCAATCGAGGTCCGGCGATAGAGCCATCTTTTGTCACGTGACCCACCAAAAGTAAAGTGATATCACGATCTTTCGATAAGCGAATAAGTGCGCCAGCTACCTCACGTACCTGGGTGACACCACCAGCAGAACCATCTGCCGCGCCACTACTCATTGTTTGGATGCTGTCGATGATAAGTAGATTTGGTTTAACAGTATCGATATGAGAAATAACAGCGCCAAGATCATTTTCTGAAGCGAGCCATAGGAGTGGATCTACGGCTCCAATTCTTTCGGCGCGAAGGCGTACTTGTGATGCGGATTCTTCACCGCTTATATACAAGGCACGAATTCCGCGAGAGGCACTTTGAGCGGCA
>CAIYRR010000112.1 GCA_903928745.1 uncultured Actinomycetes bacterium
ACGGCATCAAATATAGATTGTGCCAAAGAGCCGTTACCTGAAGCGAGAATGACTATCTTCATGCCCGTGACCTCGGAAAGGCATCGAGAAGTCGCGGCAACAACATGCCAAGCAATATTCCGAGCCCCAATTCGCTAGCTACGAGTAAAGGCATTTTCCACGGGGAGACTCCTACAGCGCTCATCGCACTTGTAATAAGTGAGCCGCTGCTTAGAAGAGCAAATACTCCTACCGTCACAGTCGTGAAGAAGTAACTCTTAAAAATTACTCGTGAGCTTTGAGTGATACTTACGCTGTACATCAGCGCCCCAACAGCCACAAAACCTACGATGCTCAGGAGGGCAAGTGGGTGCCTACCTGTAGGCAGGCCACCTAAGAATGGCAGCGCTGGAATCTCTGAAACGCGATGCGTCAAAGGGGAAATTAAGGTGTGCGAACCAATCGCGAATCCCGCTCCGCCCAAATATGAAAGTGTCGCGATGATCGCGTTGGGTAGGTAGAGGATATTTAATATCAGCAAGAATAATCCGCCGATGAAACCAGGTTGCAAAATTGTTGTTAGGTTCTCAACGGTCTTCAGATTCAAGAACAATGCAATTCCAAAAACCAAAGATGCCGCACCCACCATAATCGCGACGACATGAATGGAAATTTCCTTCGGTGATATTTCATAACGGCGCGCTCGTGAAGTAGAAGAGGTAGAAGAAATAGTCGCTACCCATGAAATGGCAATGACGAGAACTGGAGTCAAATACATATTTGGGGCGATGGCTGTAGTCGTGCTTCCCCAAGTCATTAACGAAGCAATCCCCGCATATACAAGAGTCAAAATCACTCTTGTCAGTTGTTTTTCTTGCGCATTGGCATTAATTCGCTCGCACGCACGAATAAATCCGCTTCGAATTGCAAGAAGAGGGAAAATCATCGCGCCCAGGGGTAGGTAGGAAAGAAGTCCATGCTCGCCGCCTGGTGGCAGGACGAGCGAAAATGGGACGTGGTGAGCGCCCAGCCAAATCCACATCGCAGCACGGATTGGGTCGGAAGTATTTCCATTACTACTGCCTGCGGTTGCCCACGCCAGAAGTGAAATAAAAGCGATTGGAAGTAAAACGATTGCAACACTACGTAGAGCTTGTGTCAACGAGACCCACAGGACGCGTTGGAACATTTACGTTAGCGGCTTAAAATTGCGCGCATCAATCGCGCAGTTTCACTCGGCGTTTGTCCAACTTGAACGCCAGCTGCTTCAAGAGCATCTTTCTTGCCCTTTGCAGTTCCTGAAGAACCCGAAACAATCGCGCCAGCATGTCCCATGGTTTTACCCTCGGGCGCAGTAAATCCGGCGACGTACCCTACGACTGGCTTGGTTACATATTCACTAATGAATGCGGCAGCACGTTCTTCAGCATCGCCACCGATTTCGCCAATCATGACAATCGCACTCGTATCAGGATCATCTTGGAATGCACGTAAGCAATCAATATGCGTTGTGCCGATAATTGGATCTCCGCCAATTCCAACTGCGGTGCTAAAACCAATATCGCGAAGTTCGAACATCATTTGGTAGGTCAGTGTTCCTGATTTAGAAACAAGTCCAATTGGACCAGTCCCCGTGATATCTGCAGGAATAATTCCGACATTGCTCTGTCCTGGAGTAATCAGACCAGGGCAGTTAGGACCAACAATTCTTGTTGTGCCTTTTGCCTGAGAGTATGCAAAGAACGCTGCTGTGTCATGAACAGGAATTCCTTCAGTAATCACGACAACGAGGGGGACCGCTGCATCAATTGCATCGACAACCGCAGCTTTTGCAAACTTAGGTGGGACGAAAACTACAGAGACATTTGCTTGCGTCGCGGCAACAGCTTCTGCAACAGTATTGAAAACAGGAAGTTGATGTCCATCGATCTCTACCGTCTGACCACCTTTACCGGGGGTCACTCCGCCAACAATTGTTGTACCCGATGCGAGCATGCGGCGCGTGTGCTTGGTTCCTTCAGAACCCGTCATACCCTGAACAATTACGCGTGAGTGGTTGTTAATAAAGATTGACATTAGTTGGCCGCCAATTCTGCGGCGCGTGCTGCTGCGCCATCCATAGTGTCGAGTTGCTGAACAAGTGGGTGCGCTGCTTCATTAAGAATCCTGCGACCTTCAAGAACGTTATTTCCATCAAGGCGAACGACGATTGGTTTCGTCGCCTTATCCCCCAACATTTCTAACGCTTGAACAATTCCGTTGGCCACTGCATCACATGCGGTGATTCCTCCGAAGACATTCACAAAAACACTTTTTACATCTTTATCGCCCAGGATAATTGCCAGACCATCAGCCATAATTTGTGCCGATGCGCCACCACCAATATCAAGGAAGTTTGCTGGCTTTACGCCGCCAAATTTTTCGCCAGCGTAAGCAACAACATCGAGTGTGCTCATAACTAAGCCTGCGCCGTTTCCGATAATGCCAACTTCGCCATCGAGTTTCACATAGTTAAGGTCTTTTTCTTTCGCGGCGGCCTCAAGTGCATTAGTAGCAGAGGCGTCAACAAGTGCTTCGTGGTCTGGGTGGCGAAACCCTGCATTGTCAACCAAAGTAACTTTGCCATCGAGGGCGATGATGCGACCGTCAGAAGTTTTCACAAGTGGATTAACTTCTACCAAGGTTGCATCTTCGGAAACGAAAACTCCCCAAAGAAGCACCAATGTGTCAGCAACTTGTTCGGCAATATCTGCTGGGAACTGTGCCTGCTGAATAATCTTTAGAGCATCCGCCTTTGAAATCCCGTCATTCGTATTGACAGGTACTTTTGCAAGCTTTTCTGGAGTCTCATGCGCGACTTGTTCGATATCCATTCCACCTGCGACTGATGCCATTACAAGAAAAGTGCGATTAGAACGATCAAGCAAGATTGCCAAATAGTATTCTTCTTCGATTGGGGCGGCCTGAGCGATCATAACTTTGCCGACGATGTGACCTTTGATGTCCATTCCAAGAATTGCCGCGGCTTTTTCGCGAGCATCTTCGGCGTTTTCAGCAAGCTTTACGCCACCAGCTTTTCCACGCCCACCAACTTTTACTTGAGCTTTAACGACAACTCTTCCGCCCATCGAACTGGCGGCGGCATGCGCTTCCTCTGGAGTTGTTGCAACGGCACCTGCTAAAACAGGGACTCCGTGTTTTTCAAAAAGATCTCTGGCTTGATATTCAAAGAGATCCACGTGGGACTCCATTCATGTTTGGCGGCGCGTACCGATGCTTGCGAACGGGTGTAATCCTAGAGCTTCTCCACGGGTGCATATCGCAGCAACAAACGCTTCTCGCCGTATTGTCCGAAATTAATGGTTGCCTCGGCCTTATCTCCCTCACCTGAGACTGAAACGACGGTACCCAAGCCAAATGTGTCATGAGACACACGTTCTCCCACCGCAAGTTCCATGACCACCGATTTCTTACCCGTGGCACGAGGAGGAGGGGTTGTGAAATCACGACGGCGTGAAATCGGCGATGCGGTGACGCTCTTATTTCGCCAGGTGATGACTTCTTCTGGAATTTCTTCTAAGAATCGTGAAGGCGGATTGTAATTAGGAGAACCCCAGGAAGATCGATATTCGGCGCGAGTGAGATAGAGCCGCTGTTCGGCGCGAGTGAGACCAACATAGGCAAGGCGGCGTTCTTCTTCGATCTCCTTCTTCTCACCCAAAGTTCGAGAATGCGGAAATATTCCATCTTCAAGGCCCGTAAGAAATACCGTTGGAAATTCCAATCCTTTTGCCGTGTGGAGAGTCATCAAGGTGACAACGCCACCATG
>CAIYRR010000113.1 GCA_903928745.1 uncultured Actinomycetes bacterium
CAGCCACGCCTACACGAAGGCGCACGCGCACACGCGCGCATGGCAGGCACGGCGTGGCGGGCTACGTCAACGACCGCACGCAGGGGCCCGCGTGCTCGCTCGCGGCGGGCGCAGCCACTGTCGTGCGCAACTACCTGGTACACACCATGCGCCCGCACAGATGCACTCACGCGTACGGCGTCGCTTATCAAATTTATTTCGAGAAGAAGAGAATCGCTTCCACAAATCGGCATCGGCCTTCTTTTCAAGACGTGGTGCGGCCTTCCATTCATCGAGCAAGACTTTAAGACGATCGCCCGTTACTTTCCAACTTTCAGAAAGGGCAAGGGACTCAGCCTCTACAACTATCTTCTCTTTAACGATGACTGCTTCGGCCATCTTTGCGGCCTTAGCAGCAGCTTCCTCGGCCTTCTTGGCTTCATGTATTCCGCGAGTGTCCTCGATGAGAGGCAAAATAAGTTCTACGGAAACAGCAAGTGCGGCGAGATCGCCAACTCCATTGAGTTCGCTCACTTGATGGCGCAAACGATTCACGGCAATTGCCGAATCTGATGGAACCATGGCACCGCTTCGTACGCGAGCTGCCAAGAGTGCTACTTCAGAAGCAACGGCTTCAAATTTGCGAACAAAATACGCGAGCGCCTCTTCATTGGTCTTGCCTGGGTAACTTCCCACTGCCTTATCGCCTTCGGGAGTTATGACATAAACAGTTCCGTCATCGCCTACTCGACCAAATTTTGCTGGGTCTCCAATAAGTGCAGATGCGGCGGAGGGTGTTGGTTGGTTCTCGGTCATGTCATATCCTTTCAGCGCGGTTGGTCTTCATCGACCGTCGCTATCGGCGTGCGTTGAATGAACCGATGGGCCCATCCTTGAAGGGGTAGTTGTGCAGGAGTAAAGGTACCCTGTACCCCTGGGCTGGTGGAAATGGGGAGTAAAAAGATGCTTGTTGCCACCTTCGCCGCACCTGCTTTCGCCACGAATTGTTGGATTTTGTCCTCCGGCCCCGGGCAAGAATGCGTGATTATCGATCCAGGCATGCCTGATGTCTCCCTGCAGGTAGAGGACCTCTTGCATCACCACAATCTCAAGCCCGTTGCCACGATATTTACCCATGGCCATCTTGACCACACTTTTTCCATCGTGCCCATTGCCGATGGGTATGGGATTCCTGCCTACATCCATACCGAAGATCGAATACTGCTTAAGCATCCAGAGAAAGCTCTCAGCGCCGAATTTGCTAGTCAGGTCATGGGAATGAATTTCGCAGAACCTAAAGATGTCAGGGAGCTGCGAAACAACGATGTAATTGAAATTGTGGGAATGAAACTCAAAGCAATTCATGCGCCTGGGCACACTCGTGGTTCACTCATGTTTAGCGTTGAAGATGAAATAATCGTCACCGGCGACGTCCTCTTTGCTGGTTCGATAGGACGTACGGACCTGCCTTCAGGTTCGCCTAAAGATATGGAGAACACTTTGCGCAAGAAGATTTGGCCCTTGGCTGATGATTTGCGCGTTCTACCCGGGCATGGACCCGAAACAACGATCGCCCAAGAAAGAGCGCACAACCCTTACTTAAAGAATGTGATGCGCTGATGAAATTTCAAGCGCCCAAAGGCGTCAGCGAATACGTTCCACCGCGCTCTCGTGCATTTGAATGGACGCGCGATACTTTAGTGTCTGCAATTAAGCATTCTGGATATCAACTTGTAGAGCTCCCGATATTTGAAGATACCGAACTCTTCACGCGCGGTGTTGGCGCCTCAACGGACGTGGTTTCAAAAGAGATGTATACATTCGAAGATCGAGGTGGGCGCTCCATTACTTTGCGCCCCGAAGGAACAGTTGGAGCGCTCAGGGCTGTTATCGAACACGGTCTAGATCGCGGAGTATTGCCTGCCAAAGTATTTTATGTCGGTCAATTCTTTAGAGCTGAAAGACCGCAAGCAGGTCGATATCGTCAATTTTATTCGGTAGGAATTGAAGCGGTGGGAATCGATGATCCTGCATTAGATGCCGAAGTTATCGCCATTGCATACGCAGGTTTTCGGGCTCTTGGGCTTACTAAATTCCATTTAGACATCACCTCTTTAGGCGATGCATCATCTCGTGCTGCGCACCGAGTAGATCTCATGAAATATATTGGAACTCTCGATTTAGATGAGGCAACACTGGCACGTGCACAACTCAATCCTTTGCGGCTCTTTGATGACAAACGAGAAGAAGTGCGTTCCCTGATGGCGGGCGCTCCAATTCTCATGGATTATTTGTCCGAGTATTCGCGAGATCACTTCGCGGCAGTTCGATCGCATTTGGATGATCTGAATATCCCATACGTAATTAATCCACGCATGGTTCGAGGTTTGGATTACTACACGGGAACAACGTTCGAATTCGTGCATGATCTCTTGGGGGCGCAATCAGGAATCGGTGGGGGCGGTAGCTATTCAGGATTGATGGAAGAAATCGGCGGCCAATCCCTTCCTGGAATTGGATTTGGTTTGGGAATTGATCGTGCGCTTTTGGCAGCAGAAGCAGAGAATGTTGTTCCCGTAGATGAATTTGCCAGCGATCTCTATTTAATTCCACTCGGGGTTGCGGCTAAATCGGTCGCACTTGGCATTTCTGAATCACTTCGTGGCAGCGAGGTTACGTGTGAAATTGCCTTCGGAGATCGCTCTCTTAAAGGTGCCATGAAGGGCGCAGATAAGTCGCGAGCACGTTTTGTGATTGTTTTGGGGGATAGCGAACTTGAGTCAGGGACCTTCGAGCTCAAACATATGGCTTCTGGGGCTACTTCCTCCGTTACTCTGACCACCTTGGTCCAGACGCTTCAACAAGCGTTATCGGTTAAATAAGCGCGGATGAGAATCCGCCAGAATATGTGGGGCATGCAATGTTAAGAAGTCACGGCGCCGGAACTATCCGATCCAGTGATGTCGGAACCACTGTTTCTCTAGCGGGTTGGGTTTCTCGTCGACGCGATCACGGTGGAGTGGCCTTCATTGATCTTCGCGATGCCACGGGGTCAGTACAGGTCGTTATCCGCGATGAAAAAATCGCGGGCGCACTTCGAGCCGAATGGTGCTTGAAGATTGTTGGTGAAGTTGTTGCAAGGCCAGAAGGTAATGCAAACCCATCGCTACCCACAGGTGACATTGAAATCATGGGGGATGACGTAACCATTTTGAGCGAGGCTGCTGCGTTGCCTTTCCCTATTGATAGCGGGGATGATGCCGACATTAACGAGGAAGTTCGTTTGCGTTATCGCTATTTAGATTTGCGTAGAGAGAAGCCTGCTGCAAACTTGCGCCTTCGCTCAAAGGTAACTTCATTGATTCGTTCAGTGATGGACGAGCAGGAATTCTTAGATATCGAAACTCCATACTTAACTCGTTCAACTCCTGAGGGTGCTCGAGATTTTCTTGTCCCAGTGCGTTTACAACCTGGTAGTTGGTACGCGCTTCCACAGTCACCCCAACTATTCAAGCAACTCTTGATGGTGGCTGGCATGGAAAAGTATTATCAGATTGCACGTTGCTTCAGAGATGAAGATTTCCGAGCGGATCGTCAACCCGAATTTACTCAATTAGATATTGAGATGTCCTTCATTGACCAAGAAGATATTCTGGCTGTTGCTGAAAAGATTCTTGTGAAGGTTTGGAAAGAGGTTGCGAATTTCGACATCTCTCTTCCTATCAAGCGCATGACTTATAAAGATGCGATGGACCAATATGGGTCCGATAAACCAGATTTGCGATTTGCTTTCCCACTGACTGACATGACCGCCTTCTTCTCCGCCACATCATTTAGAGTTTTCCAAGCGCCTTATGTTGGTTCTGTCGTGATGCCAGGGGGAGCCGATTCACCGCGCAGAGAACTTGATGCATGGCAAGACTGGGCAAAAGCACGCGGGGCAAAAGGTCTCGCATACATATTGGTCAATGCTGATGGAACACTTGGCGGACCGGTTGCAAAGAATCTTTCTGAGAGCGAGCTTGCAGGTGTAGCTAGTGCCGCCAATGCAAACCCAGGGGATGCAATATTTTTTGCAGCTGGAGAGCGAGCAGCTTCACAAAATCTTCTCGGTGGCGTGAGGTTAGAAATAGGCAAGCGCTGCAATTTGATCGCCCCAGATAAATGGGAGTTCTTGTGGGTCGTAGATGCTCCGATGTTTGAACCTACCGATGATGGTGGGTGGACCGCTGTCCATCATCCATTTACTGGACCAAAACCTGAGTTTGCAAAGACCTTTGCCTCTGATCCTGCTTCAGCGCTAGCCTACGCATATGACATCGTTCTTAACGGGTCAGAGCTTGGCGGAGGGTCGATTCGTATTCATGATCGAAACATGCAAAAGCAGGTCTTTGACGTAATCGGTCTGAGTGATGAAGAAGCCATCTCGAAATTTGGTTTCTTACTCGAGGCATTTAACTACGGTCCTCCACCGCATGGCGGAATCGCTCTGGGTCTTGACCGCGTCTGCCAACTCTTGACCGGATCAGACTCCATTCGTGAAGTCATTGCATTCCCTAAGACCGCAAGTGGCGGAGATCCATTGACGGGTGCACCCACACCAATCACACCTGCCCAGCGCCGGGAAAGTGGAATAGATGCGAGTGCTCAAAAGAACGAGAAATAGATAAGTGCGTCGTTTTACTCACGTAACGTCTTTCTTTTGCTTACTAGTTTTATTGGCTTCATGTGGCGCGCCTACGCAAAAGTATGGCGCTTCAAAATCTGAAGGTGTCTATTTTGCTGTTCCAGTTTCATGGCATGCAATTTCAACCAACTCGCTTAATCTTCAAGAGTCGAAATCAAAAGTGGTAGGAGCGGCTGAGAAACTCGCCCTAGTGAAGTGGCAGTATGCCTTTACTTTCGATAAGAGGTATTCCGCGAAGGATATTTTTAGTTTTGCTGTGACAAAGACTCCTGTGGCTTTTGCCCGAGTGCGCTCCCTCTTTCCTGATGAGGTTAACGCCATTTCCTATAACTCACTTCGAAATGTTGTAGTGCCTTTGACTGATTGGGTTAATTATCCCGACAAGACAACGCCAGAGTTCAATATTTTGGATGATTATGAAGTGGTGGAGAAGGGCGCAAGAGGAGTAAGGACTATTTACTCGTTTACGCAGAATGGAAAATCCCAAACTGTGGATCAGACAGCAATGGTCTCTGAAGACCGTCAGACCATTTATGTTTTTGTAGTTCGCTGTGCGAATTCGTGCTACGACAAGCGCAAAAGCCTCATTACCAAGATTGCTGATTCATTTACCGTTAGGGGAGCAAGATGACTATGGAAAATCTAGAATCCCGCGGAAGCAGAACGCGCGATTCCGATAGAAAAACCAGAATTCACTTGTCGATCTATGATCGTTCTAAGTTCCTTCTCCTATTTGCCAGCGTTTTTGCGATATTAACTTGGGCCGCACTTGCGGCTAACCCGTTATTGAATATTCATGATGCTCTCTCTGATCAAATGCACTCCAGAGTTTGGCTACTAGTTCTGGCTGTTGTTGAAATTGTTCGCCAAATACATTTCTTGATTTCAGAACTAGCCGCTCCTTATCACGGGATTTGGCAAAAGTATTTCGGGGCAATCGATTCACTGCTTCACAAATTCAGCGACTGGACCCGATACCGCTTGTCACGTGTGATCAAAGCAATTCTTATGGTCTGCCTATTGGCTGTTGTTTTGGGAGCGATCTACAAGGAGACACCTGTCCGAGCGCTTTTTCTCGCACCTAAAGCTCTTTGGTCAGCTCTGCCAATGCTTGGGCAGTTACTGTTCGCGGTCTTTTTTATCATCATTCAATTTGGGGCCATGTTCTGGTTCTTAAGCAGAGGTGGCGTTGATACCTATTTCCCAGACGATATCCGTACACGTTTTACAGATGTATGGGGTCAAGATCATGTTCTCAACCGCATTCGAGAGAATCTGCTCTTCTTAGAAAAACCTGAAGAGATTGAGAAGCATGGTGGCTATGTCCCCGGTGGAATTTTGTTATGGGGGCCTCCTGGTACGGGTAAAACTCTCATGGCCGAATCTATGGCCGGAGAGACCGGCAAGCCATTCGTATTTGTTGACCCAGGTGCATTTACAAATATGTTCTTTGGTGTTGGCGTCCTAAAAGTTAAATCGCTTTTCAGAAAACTACGCAAGCTAGCACTTCGATATGGCGGGGTTGTTGTCTTCTTTGATGAAGCAGACTCTTTAGGAAATCGCGGAAATATTTCATCCGGTGGTCCGCAAAGACATTCCGGTTCGCCTGCAATTTTTGGCGATGGTTGTCATGGTGGTTCTTACCTCTCTCCCAACGCTGCTTCGATCATTGTGAAGGAGAACTTCGTTGTCGGTGGAGCCGCGGGTGGCGGCGGAGGCGGCGGAGGTATGGGCACCCTTCAAGCACTGCTTACCGAACTTTCTGGTTTGAAGAAGCCTCGTGGATTCTTCAATCGCATCGTGCGCAGAACTCTTGGAATGCGTCCTAAGAACCCACCGAAATATCGCATCCTCGTAGTTATGGCAACCAATATGCCTGAGGCACTGGATGAGGCGCTACTTCGACCAGGTCGCATCGACCGTATGTACCGTGTTGGTTATCCAAGTAAAGCCGGACGTGTTCGCACGTACGAGGGATATCTCGCGAAAGTTTCGCATTCGCTGTCTGAAGATGAGATTGATAAATTGGCAACAATTACTCCTTACGCCACGGGTGCAACTATCAAGGACACCATTAACGAAGCTCTAATCATCGCAATCCGAAATGGTCGAACTTCAATCACATGGCCCGATGTTGTTAAAGCAAAACAGTTAAAGGAACTTGGACCATCAGAGGATGTTGAATACATCGAACGCGAACGTCATGCTGTTGCAGTTCATGAGGCGTGCCACGCCGTGATGGCACACCGTGTTCGCCAACATATGGCTATCGATTTAGCAACGATTGAAAAGGGATCTGATTATTTGGGAATGGTTGCAAGTATTCCGCCAGATGACCAGTTCACGCGCTGGCGCAGTGAGTATGAGTCTGACATTTTGGTCTCGTTGGCATCCCTTGCCGGAGAGAGAATGTTCTTTGATGGCGACAACTCATCGGGAGTTTCCGGAGATCTCGAAAGTGCGACAACAATTGCTAGTTTGATGGAAGGGCATTGGGGGATGGGTTCCACAATTTCATCTCATGCTTCCAATCGTCGATTTGAAGTCGGCGCGCCAGGAGGGCCTAAGGGCAAGGATGATTCAGCAAAGGAGATTCGCCGAGCCCTGGGAGATCGAATTGAAGACAATCTCGTTGGTCTTCTCGCTAAAGCCGAATCCTTACTGACGCAAAATCGTTCAGAAGTGCTTGCTTTGGCCCATGCCTTAGAGACATATAAAACTCTCTCAGGCGATGATGTCGCGGCAGTAATTGATGGAACTCCCGGAACTATTTTGGATGGGCGTCCGTATAAAGATCCCTCCTTCATTGCCAAAATAGAGAAATATCATGAGGCCTCTTTAGTGGCTCACCGAAACCACGAGAAGCCAGACGTGCAAATTCCGCTGATTGGCGAGGCCTCTCTCGGGTAGGATTGGCGCGAGTAGTTCGAGTAGTTCGAGTAGTTCGAGTAGTTCGAGTAGGAGGAAATGATCATGGGTCCTGGAGGCATTGCAACGATTATTGCTGCTTGTTCACTCCTCGTTATCGCAGTTGCTATTAGCTATGCAGTGGTGCGATTTGGAAGATTGATCGATGAAGCAAAACTCTCTCTTAAGACTATGACCGATGACGCTAGTCCACTCATTGAGGAGGTCACCACGACAGTGACTCTTGTCAATGGACCGCTTAAGTCACTGAACCGCATTACAAAAAACGCTGAGGAAGTGAGTGCCAAAGCTACAGATGTGGCATCCACATTCCTTGATAAAGGTGGTCCAGCAGTGAAAGCCATTGGCATGCTCTTGAGCGCTGCTCAGATGAGTAAGTCCCGCTCCCGCAAGAAAAGGGCTGAGTGAACCGAGGCCGTGGATTCCGCAGAGGTACGTTCGCGCTGGCTTAATTTCTTCGAGTCGGGTAACCGTCAAGGACTCAATCACACGGTTGTGCCTTCTGCCTCTCTGATTGCAGATGATCCAAATCTTTTACTTGTTAATGCTGGAATGGTTCCTTTTAAACCGTTTTTTCTTGGTGAAGTTAAACCGCCATACAAGCGGGCCACTTCGGTTCAAAAATGCGTACGCACTCTAGATATCGATGAAGTTGGAAAGACAACTCGGCATGCATCATTTTTTCAGATGTGCGGAAATTTCTCGTTTGGTGACTACTTCAAAGAAGGCGCGATCGCTCTTGCATGGGAACTTCTTACTCGCCCAGTAAACGATGGCGGATATGGATTTCCAGAGGAGCGTTTGTGGGTAACGGTCTATTTGGATGACGATGAAGCTGCTGATATTTGGCACCATAAAATAGGAATCCCTCGCGAGCGAATTCAGCGTCGTGGAATGGCAGATAATTTTTGGTCCATGGGAGTTCCAGGGCCTTGTGGTCCTTGTTCTGAGATTTACTATGACCGCGGACCTGCTTACGGCATTGAAGGTGGACCAATCGCTGATGAAGATCGCTACATGGAAGTTTGGAATCTGGTTTTCATGCAGAACGAACGTGGCGAAGGCGGCGGTAAGGATGGTTTCCCAATACTTGGAGAACTTCCCGCAAAGAGCATCGATACTGGTTTAGGTCTTGAGCGCACTGCTGCGCTGCTCCAAGGTGTGGAGAATATTTACGAAATCGATACCACGAGGCAAATTCTCGACCGCGCTTCAGCCCTGACAGGTGTTGCCTATGGAAAGAATCTTAAGTCAGATGTTTCTTTACGTGTGATTGCAGATCATGCGCGCACTACGGCAATGCTCATTGGTGATGGAGTTACCCCAGGAAATGAAGGACGTGGTTATGTATTGCGTCGCATGATGCGTCGCACTATTCGCAACATGCGAATCCTCGGATCTCACGATCCCATCATGTCTGAATTAGTGAGTACATCAATTGATGCCATGGGTCCTCAATATCCAGAATTACATACTGCTAAAGCACGAATTTTGAGTGTCAGCGTTTCTGAAGAGGAGACGTTCCTACAAACTCTTAAGAGCGGTACACAGATTTTTGATATGGCTAGCGCGGAGGTTAAGAAATCCAAGGGGAGTGCATTATCGGGTGAGGCAGCCTTTAAGTTGCACGATACCTACGGTTTTCCTTTCGATCTTACTTTGGAGATGGCGCAAGAAGAAGGATTAGAAGTAGATGGCGATGGATTCCGTCGCCTTATGAAAGAACAACGTGACCGCGCGAAAGCTGATGCCCGCGCCAAGAAGAGCGGCCATACAGACCTTACTGAGTATCGAAAGATCGCGGATGGTTTTGGACGCACCGAATTTATCGGCTATGAGCATGTTGAATCAGAAGCGAAAGTTTCTGCAATTCTTGTGGATGGCATTGGTTCCACCCATGCGATGGCAGGGGATGAAGTCGAGATCGTTCTTGATAGGACGCCTTTCTATGCTGAAGGCGGTGGCCAGTTAGCTGACGGAGGAACCATCACTCTCTCTAGCGGAGCAATCATCGAAATTGATGATGTTCAGGTACCGGTGCCAGGTGTTTTCGTACACCGAGGTCGCGTCGCAAAAGGTGGAGTTGAAGTCGGCAATCTCGGTTTAGCGAGTATTGATATTGAGCGTCGTCATGCGATTTCCCGGGCGCATACTGCAACACACATGGTCCACAAAGCATTTCGTGAAGTACTTGGCGAGACAGCAACGCAAGCGGGATCAGAAAATGCGCCAGGACGTTTTAGGTTTGACTTCCCTGCCACTGGTGCCGTTCCGCAATCTGCACTCAACGAGGTTGAAGCCCGTGTGAATACTTTACTTCTTGAAAACTGGGAAGTGACCGCCGAAGTCATGTCGCAGGATGAGGCGAGAAAGATTGGCGCTATGGCGCTCTTTGGTGAGAAGTATGGAGATCGCGTTCGCGTAGTCAGCGTCGGCGATTGGGCTCGAGAATTATGTGGAGGAACTCACGTATCCCGTGCCGGTCAACTTGGTGTTGTTAAATTATTGAGTGAATCATCAATTGGAGCTGGTGTGCGTCGCGTTGAAGCGCTCGTTGGTGTGGATGCTTATCGCTTCCTCGCTCGTGAACATCTACTCCTGGATTCTCTTACTGAATTGATCAAAGGCGCGAAAGTAGAAGAATTGCCCGAGCGAATTTCCGATCTCCTTTCTAAAATGAAAGAAATTGAGAAAGAACTTGCCTCGCTGCGCTCAGAGCAAGCACTTGGCCAAGTATCTAAAATCAGCGAATCGGTGAAAATTATTAATGGTGTTTCAGTAATCGCCGCAAAACTTAGCGATGGAATCACCGGGGATGACTTGCGCAAGATTGCATTGGATTTGCGCAATAAGTCCGCTAATTCTGTTGTAGCGCTCATTAGTACAACCGCAGGAAAGCCCATTCTTGTGGTCGCTTGTAGCGACGTCGCCAGAAGCACTGGTATGAAAGCCGGAGCATTAGTGAAATTGGGATCTACCGTTCTTGGCGGTGGCGGTGGCGGTAAAGATGATTTTGCACAGGGTGGCGGTGTGGACTCAACGCAGGCCGACGCTGCACTTGCAGCGATCGTTTCCTCAATCGCCGGTCAATAATTCATGATCAAGGGTCGTCGAATTGCCTTTGATTACGGCGATGTGCGAATAGGTGTTGCAATTAGCGACGTGGATGCCATATTGGCAACGCCTCTCACGACTTTAATAAATGATGAAGCTACTTTGTTTGCGAAAATAGGCGAGATTTTGGATGAGTACAACCCAGTGCATCTCTATGTTGGCAAGCCCTTGCACTTGTCAGGGCAAGAAAGTGAATCAACAGTTAAAGCAATTGCTTTTTCACTTAAGTTGGCAGAAACAACTCAAGTTCCTATTTCTTTGATTGATGAGCGACTTTCAACCGTCTCGGCATCGCGTCAGTTGCATGAAGCAGGTAAGAATTCAAAACAAGCCAAAAAGATGATTGACGAAGTAGCCGCGGTGGGGATTTTGGAAGCTGCCCTGAACGCCCAGAAGCATAAGAAATGAATAAAGTTTTTCTTATTCGTGTCAGTGCTGCTCTGACCTTCGTATTTCTCTTGACGGGTGGACTTTTTCTCTCGAGATCGCATGTTGCATCCTCTCCGGATTTCACCGCTCTTTCTTCAACTCATAGTGTTGTCTTGGAGGTTCCCGAAGGCGCGTCTGGCTCTGATATTGCGAAGATTCTTCTTTCGGCGGGCGTAGTGAAGTCATTTGACGCGTATTTCAAATTGGCAGTGAGTGATCCCAGATCATCCCAGGTTGCTCCAGGTTCGCATCGCCTAGATATTGGAATATCAGCCAAGAGCGCGCTTGCGCAATTACTAGATGGAAAACGTATTCCTAACTTGGTAAAAGTGGCCGAAGGGGCTTGGACATCAGAGATTCTTGCGCAACTCAACAAGAATGGATTTACGAAGAAGAGCTTGGATGCTGCGATTTCACAAATTAAGCTCCCCAAAGAATTCACTGGTACTGAAGGATTTCTCTTCCCGGCTCAATATAGTTTCGCTAAGGGAGTTACAGCTCTAGGAGCACTTCAAAGCATGGTGAATCGTTTTTCAACAGAGATTGCGACTTCGGGGGTCTTGGCTGGGGATTCAGCTTTTTCACCTATGCAACTACTCACCATCGCTTCAATCATTCAAGCAGAAGGTGACACGCAAGATTTTGCCAAGATTTCACGTGTAATCAGAAACCGGTTGAGTACTGGAATGCAATTACAAATGGATACAACTGTTCATTATGTTTTGAAATCGCGTGGTCATGTTTTTCTAAGTTCGGCCTCTACACAAGTTTCATCTCCATACAACACCTATCGCCACTATGGATTACCTCCCGGACCGATAGGTAATCCGGGTAAAGCGGCCATGGTCGCAGCGATGAATCCAGCCAACGGGGATTGGATCTATTTCATTACCGTCAAACCGGGGGATACGCGATTTACCAAATCAGATGCACAATTTCTCATGTGGAAGAGTGAGTATGAAAAGAATCTTCGCGCCGGAGCTTTCGGAGCAAAGCAATGATTCGCGCTGCGGTGCTAGGTTCACCAATTTCTCATTCACTTTCTCCCGCTTTGCATAACGCGGCATATAAGCATTTAGGTATAGCAGGCAATTACTCGGCGATAGAAGTGACTAACGAGCAGTTGAGTCAATTCGTTAGAGATGCAGATTCCTCGTGGACTGGATTTTCGCTGACTATGCCACTCAAAGAAGAAGTACTTTCGATTGCGGATGAGGTTGAAGAATTAGCTGCGCAGATAGATAGTGCAAACACTTTGATAAGAACTCCTCAAGGTTGGCGAGCATCGACGACCGATGTGAATGGATTCCGTCAGGCGCTCAAATTCCATGGTGTCTCAGATTGGAAACACTCGGTAATTATTGGGTCAGGAGCAACTGCGCGCGCAGCTGCAGCAGCGCTAGATGGACCAGGGAGATTGATTTCTGTGATTCATCGAAATCCTCAAAGATGCGAGAGCATGTTGAAGGCGGCGCCCCTGAGTGAGGTAATTTTCCTTGAATGGGAGAGCAATCTGCCAATGGCTGATATCACTATAAATACAACGCCAGCATTTGTAGCCGATTCATTCGTAGGCCGACTCCCCAAAAGCGTTGGCGGTCTCTTCTTTGAAGCTCTTTATAATCCGTGGCCAACATCAATTCTCGCCGCTTGGCGTGATGGCGGTGGAGCAGTAATCGATGGCTTAGATCTACTTGTTCATCAGGCAATCGATCAGATTGCGTTGATGAGTGGTTTGCCTATTGATCGTGAGGAATATGTCCCGATACTTCGAAAAGCGGGGTTGGCGGCTCTAAATTTCTAAGATTTTATTCTCCACTCTCATATTTAAGAACGAGTAAGCCGTCTTCTCTGACACAATATGCCAATGCGTTGGTTAACAGCAGGTGAATCCCATGGCCAAGCTCTTTCGGCGATAATCGAGGGCCTTCCATCCGGCATTGCAATAACCTCAGAAGATATCGACGGGCATCTTGCTAGACGCCGATTAGGTGCCGGACGCGGTGCTCGTCAAAGTTTCGAGTCGGACAAGATCACTATTTTAGGCGGAGTGCGTTTGGGCCTTACCCAAGGCGGCCCCATTTCTATTCAAGTGGGAAATTCAGAGTGGCCAAAATGGGAGAAGGTCATGTCTGCCGATCCGTTGCCAGCTGGTGAGATTGACGGACTAGCCCGTAATGCACCTTTGACGCGTCCGCGTCCAGGGCATGCTGATTTAGTTGGAATGCAAAAGTACGATTTCGATGACGCGCGTCCGATTCTTGAAAGAGCAAGCGCACGTGAAACTGCTGCAAGAGTTGCATTGGGCGCGGTTGCACGGGCGTTTCTTAGTCAGGCAGTGGGCATTGAGATTCTTAGTCACGTTCTCTCTATTGGTTCTGTGAGAGTCCCTGAAAATGCAGTTTTGCCATCAAGCAATGATCTCGAACGCATCGATGCTGATCCAGTGCGCTGCGCTGACCCAGCAACAAGTGAAGCAATGCTCGCTGAAATAGAGAGCGCCCATCGCGACGGAGATACTTTGGGGGGCGTGGTTGAAGTTTTAGCTTTCAACTTACCGCCAGGGCTTGGTTCTCACGTTCATTGGGATCGCAGACTCGATGCACAACTAGCAAGTGCAATGATGGGCATTCAAGCGATAAAAGGTGTCGAGATTGGCGATGGATTTCAATCTGCAACAAGGCGAGGCTCTGTTGCCCATGATGAAATCGAACGCGGGAAGGATGGACTTCTGCATCGTCGCACGGATCGAGCAGGTGGCACCGAAGGCGGAATGAGTAACGGTGAAATCTTGCGTGTTCGTGCCGCAATGAAACCAATTTCAACTATTCCTAAAGCGCTAGATACCGTGGATGTGGCAACGGGTGAAGCAGCTAAAGCAATAAATCAGCGCTCTGATGTATGCGCCGTTCCAGCAGCTGGCGTAGTGGCTGAAGCCATGGCGGCACTTGTCTTGGCGCAGGCAGTACTCGAGAAATTTGGTGGCGATAGCGTGGGGGAAACTCGCCGCAATTTCGAATCGTACATGTCGCATTTGCGCTTTAAGTAGGAAGTATGACTCCAAGAATCATTTTGATTGGCCCGCCCGGCGCGGGAAAGAGCAGCATTGGTAATTCCGTAGCACGGGCTTTGGCGATTGATTTTGCTGATACCGATAACTTAATTGAAGAAGAAGTTGGAAAATCAATTTCTGAAATCTTCGTCGAAGATGGGGAGCCATTTTTCCGAGAAGTCGAATCACGTCTCTGTTGCGAGGCGATATCTAATCGCACTGGCGTACTTTCCCTTGGGGGAGGCTCTGTATTATCTGCCGAAGTTCAATCTGCCTTGAAGAATTCTGGCGCTGAAGTGGTCTTTCTCGATGTTTCTTTAAGCGTGGCCGCTCCTCGAGTTGGTTTCAATCGAGATCGTCCACTTCTTATGAATAATCCACGTCAGCAATGGCAAACACTGATGGAGAAGCGTCGACCTATCTACGAGTCATTGGCAACTCTGCATATCCTTGTAGATGAGAAATCGGTCTCAAAGATAGTTGCAGAAATCTCATCCAAGGTAGGTAGTGAGTGAAAACGATCCATGTAACTTCCGAGCGGGAGTACGACGTGCAAGTTGCTTGCGATTGGCGCACACAATTGGCGGCCATTGCAAAAGGTCGCACGCGAGTGGGAATTGTTGTTTCGGCCTCATTGGCTCAACGTGTCAACGATATAGAACTTGAAGATGCCGACCTGCACATATTCGAGATTGCAGATGGAGAGGCAGGAAAGAGTGCAGAGAACCTTGCGCTTTTGTGGGAGTGGTTGGGTGCGGGTGGCTTTACCAGAAGTGACTTGCTTGTAGGTATTGGCGGAGGCGCGACTACTGATATCGCAGGCTTTGCTGCAGCGACATGGTTACGCGGAATTGATTGGGTTGCAGTACCGACATCTTTGGCTGGGATGGTTGATGCTTCAGTCGGAGGCAAGACTGGTATGAATTCGTCTTTCGGAAAGAATCTCATTGGTGCATTCCATTCTCCGAACTCAGTCCTGATTGATCTTTCTTGGCTTTCAACGCTCTCTGATCGCGATTTCGCCGCGGGAATGGCAGAGGTTATAAAGTGTGGATTCATAGCCGACTCCAAGATTCTCGATATTGTTGAATCGCATACTTTGTTGGAGTTGCAAGCTTCTACTTCTTTGACGGGCGAACTCATTGAACGAAGTGTTTTGGTCAAGGCCTCTGTAGTTTCTTCGGATTTTAAGGAAAGTTTCGAAAGAGAGATTCTCAACTATGGTCACACTCTTGCACATGCGATTGAGATAGAGAGTGATTTTTCTTTACGTCATGGTGAAGCAGTTTCGATTGGGATGGTTTTCGCTGCCGAGCTCGCTGGAATTAAGGGCGTTCTTTCATCGGCTCTCATCTCACGCCATCGCGAGATTCTAACAAAAGTTAATTTGCCTGTGATTTATCCAGTTGCCGCCTGGTCAAAACTGTTGCCATTACTTTCCCTTGATAAGAAATCCCGCGGAAAACAAATCAGATTCGTAGCAATTTCCGATATTGGCAAGACATTACGTTTGGAAGACTGCACCACATCGGAATTATCACAAGCGTATGAGAGGATTTCTTCATGAAGGTTCTCGTCCTCAACGGACCAAACATTGCTCGCCTAGATATTCGGGATTCATCGATCTACGGCGATTTCACTTACCCTCAACTTGTCACCCATATTGAAAAGGCAGCACAGGCTCTAGGTTTTGAGGCAGAGGTTCGCCAGAGCAATGAAGAGGCCGAGATTGTTGGTTGGCTTCATGAAGCAGCTGATGCATCAACTCCAGTGATTATTAACCCTGCTGCCTTTACCCATTATTCCTATGCAATTCGCGATGCGGCCGAACTTCTTAAGGCTCCTCTTATCGAGGTTCATTTATCGAACCCAATAGCGCGAGAGGAATTCCGCCATACATCGGTCATTTCCGGGGTTGCCAAGGGAACCATTGCTGGTTTCGGGCCGAATTCATACATTTTGGCTCTGGAGGCCATGAAGAATTTGATGGGTAAATAGCCCACTAATAGCAGGTATTCTTTGCCACTGGACTTGGTGGCATAAATAGCTTGCCGCTTAAAAAGAATGCATAGGGATGGGATTGATCGTGGCTACAACAAATGACCTCAAGAATGGCATGACTCTAGATATTGAAGGACAGTTGTGGAATGTAGTCGAATTCCAACATGTGAAGCCTGGTAAAGGCCCTGCATTTGTTCGTACTAAATTGAAATCCGTAATGACCGGCAAGGTCATCGACCGCACACTTAATGCTGGCGTGAAGATTGATATAGCGATTCTTGAAAAGCGCGATATGCAATATCTCTATAAAGATGGCGACAGTTTTGTATTTATGGATGCTAAAACTTACGATCAAATGTCAATCTCTGCCGAAACAGTGGGCGACGCAGTCAATTACATGTTAGAAAATACGGATGCGATTGTTGCTGTTCACGAAGGCAACCCTCTCTACATTGAGCTCGCAGCATCAGTCCCGCTGACCATTACTTATACCGAACCTGGTCTTCAAGGTGATCGTTCTTCAGGTGGAACAAAGCCAGCAACTTTGGAAACAGGTATCGAGATTCAAGTACCGTTGTTTATCAAGCAAGATGAGAAAGTTCTTGTTGATACGCGCGATGGTTCTTATCTCGGCCGCGCAAACTAGTGTCAGCTCGCAGTAAGGCCCGGAAGCACGCTTTAGATATTCTCTTCGAATCTGATATTCGAAATTCTTCGGCTGCCGATATTTTGACCTCTCGACTTGTGGTCGAAGAGGGACCAGATGCCAGACCTGTCCGTGACTACACTCAAACTTTGATCGCTGGCGTGGGGGAGCATCGTCGCAAGATAGACGAACTCATCTCCACCTATGCAAAGGGTTGGGATATGGACCGGCTACCCGCTGTAGATCGCACCATTTTGAGAATCGCGATTTTCGAAATACTTTGGGCCGATGAGATCCCAGATGCAGTTGCAATTGATGAAGCACTTACGCTGGCAAAGGATCTTTCTACAGAGGAGTCGTCCGGCTATATTCATGGAGTGCTCGGGCGAATTTCCTCCATTAAGGGCGATTTGGCCCTTTAATCAGGAATCTCTCCTCTAGTAGCCACGAACCCACATCGTTCTCATTTGTAAAAGTAAGCAGGGCCAAGTTACTCATGTCGGTTCGTCGCAAACTCAGGACCTCTCCATTCCAATCACTTCTTTGTCCAATAATCCACGCAAGGTAATTCTTTAGGACTTTAACTTTGGGTTGGCCATCATTAGATTGGTGAACGTGACGAAGATCTATGACGATTCGGAAACCGTCGGCGCCCAAAACTGGTGGATTAACCGGGGCGCAGAGTAAATATGAAAGTGGAACGCGATAAATATTGGCGAGTTCAATCGCTCGCCTAACACTGAGGGCCCGATCTGAGCGCTCATAGGAACCAAGGACGACTGCTTTGATTCGACCGTGGGTCATGGTCTCGATATCGCCCAAACTTAACCCTTGGGATTTCCTAATTTGGCGAAGCCGGGAGGCGACATGAAAGGTGGTGGTTTGCTCGAATAATGGAAGTTCATTGGACATGTCCGCACTCTAGGCAGGGATGGATTTCGCCACGTGAACTTATCCACAGTTTCGAACTCCCCACCGAGAAAAGCTGCATGATAGGCTCCAGCCTGAAAATCCTTTAAGACCCGTCCTGCGAGGCGGGGAAGGAGCGTCAATGAGCGTTGCTATGCCTGCGGTGGATATTTCCCGCGCCCTCACCCGTATTGCCCACGAAATTCTTGAGCGCAATGGCGGGGCTGATTCAATTACCTTACTTGGGATACCTACTCGCGGTGCACATCTTGCTAAGCGTTTAGCCCAGTCAATCGCCACTATTGAGGCGGTGCCTCTGACTCAAATTGCGGTTGGAACATTGGATATCACGATGCATCGTGATGATCTTCGACTTCGCGCCCCTCGCGCTTTGATGCCAACGGTTATTCCTGCAGCCGGTATTCAGGGCCGTCACGTCATTTTGATCGACGACGTATTTTTCTCTGGACGCACAATTCGAGCAGCCCTTGATGCCCTAGGGGAGATGGGGCGTCCAAAGAGCGTGCAATTGGCGGTTTTGGTTGACCGAGGACACCGTGAATTGCCCATTCGGGCTGATTTTGTAGGGAAGAACTTACCAACTTCGTTAACTCAATCCGTAAAAGTTCATTTGAGTGAAATCGATGGAGTCGATGAAGTCGTTATAGAAGACGAGGCAGAACTCTGATGCGACATCTCTTATCGATCAATGATCTCGACAAAACAAAAGCGCTCTCTATCCTCGATACAGCTTTAGAGCTTGCGAGAATATCTGATGCCCCCGTTAAAAAATTGCCAACATTGCGTGGGCGCACGATCGTCAATCTATTCTTTGAGGATTCCACACGTACAAGAATTTCATTCGAAGCTGCGGCAAAAAGACTTTCTGCCGATGTGATTAATTTTTCTGCTAAAGGCTCTAGCGTAAGTAAAGGTGAATCGCTAAAAGATACGGCGCAAACTTTGCAGGCTATGGGTGCAGATGCGGTAATTATTCGACATTCTGCATCGGGTGCGCCTCGCTGGTTAGCAGATTCTGAATGGATCGCAGGTAGCGTTATCAATGCAGGGGATGGAACTCACGAGCATCCAACTCAGGCGCTCCTTGATGCCTTCACGATTCGCAAACATCTTGGTTCGAGCACGGGGGATCTACAAGGGCTGCACGTTGCGATTGTTGGCGACATCTTGCATTCGCGGGTTGCTCGCTCAAACGCTTTGCTCTTATCTATGCTCGGTGCGCAGGTAACTTTGGTTGCTCCGCCCACCTTGCTGCCAGTTGGAGTGGATAGTTGGCCCGTTAAGGTTTCATACGATTTCGATTCCGTTCTCCCTCATGTTGACGCTGTCATGATGTTGCGTGTCCAGCAAGAACGTATGCAGGATTTCTTCTTCCCGACAGCACGTGAATACTCACACTTCTTTGGACTCAATCGCGATCGAATGTCTTTGATGAAGAAATCCGCAATCATCATGCACCCAGGTCCCATGAATCGCGGTTTGGAAATTACAGCAGAGTGCGCAGATAGCGCGCGATCGGTGATCGTTGAGCAAGTAGCAAATGGAGTAAGCGTTCGAATGGCAGTGTTGTATTTATTGCTTGCCGGTGCCACACAAGAGCAAGGAGTTTTGCAATGACTAGTTCATATTTACTGGCCGGCGGAACTCTGGCAGATGGTCGCAAAGCAGATGTTCTCATCGGCAATGGAGTCATTATTGAAGTGGGCGAATCTATACAGAACTCTGAAGCGTCTTTGGCTCAAAGAATCGATGTCAGCGGATGCAAAGTACTTCCCGGCCTCGTTGATTTACATACTCACCTACGTGAACCCGGCCGTGAAGAATCTGAAACCGTTCACTCAGGATCTCAAGCCGCCGCAAAGGGCGGATTCACTGCAGTTTCTGCAATGGCAAACACTTTTCCTGTTGCCGATACCGCTGGCGTTGTCGAACAGGTGTATCGATTGGGTCAAGCCAGCGGTCTTTGTGATGTGTACCCAGTCGGTGCCGTTACGCAAGGTTTAGCCGGAAAACAACTAGCCGAACTAGGAGCGATGGCACAATCTGCCGCCCGCGTTCGAGTTTTTAGTGATGACGGCAATTGTGTTTTTGATCCCATGGTCATGCGCCGCGCTCTTGAGTACGTGAAGCAATTTAATGGAGTGATCGCACAGCATGCGCAAGAGCCTTCTCTTACTCAAGCAGCGCAGATGAATGAAGGCATCGTTTCTTCAAAACTAGGTTTGAAAGGTTGGCCAGCAGTTGCTGAGGAAGCGATTATTGCGAGAGATGTTCTTCTTGCCGATCACGTAAAATCACGCCTACATATTTGCCATGTCACCACTGCAGGCGGTGTTGAAATAATTCGCTGGGCTAAAGCACGTGGAATTAATGTGAGTGCAGAAGTCACCCCGCATCATCTATTACTCACTGATGAGATGGCGCAGTCTTACAATCCCGTATTTAAAGTGAATCCGCCTTTGCGTACTCAAACCGATGTCATGGCACTACGTGAAGGTTTAGCCGATGGACCAATCGATATCGTCGCAACAGATCATGCACCTCACCCAACTGAGGATAAAGAGTGCGAATGGGAGCATGCAGCTTTTGGAATGATTGGTTTAGAGACAGCGTTCTCCATTGTTCAGAAAACGATGATTGATTCGTCGATGATGTCTTGGGAAGATCTTGTGGATCGTCTATCTAGCGCACCTGCCCGCATTGCAGGCTATGCAGATCATGGAAAGAAAGTCGTTGCAGGTTCAAGTGCACATTTGACGGTGATTAATCCTTCACTTTCGTGGAGAGTCGATCGCGATCTTGTTGCTTCACGAAGCAGGAATACTCCGTTTCATGGCATGGAGTTACCAGGGAAAGTAGTCGCCACTTTCTTCCGCGGCATTCCTACGGTGCTGAATGGGAAGTTAGTCGAGGCGGTCACAGGTGAGTAAAGCATTTTTGGTCCTTGATGATGGCCGTATTTTCGAAGGAAAGAGTTGGGCTGCTACAGGTAAAACTTTCGGTGAAGCGGTTTTTGCGACCGGCATGACGGGTTATCAGGAAACACTTACTGATCCGTCCTATCACAAGCAAGTGGTAGTTATGACTGCGCCACATATCGGCAACACTGGAGTGAACAAGCAAGATAATGAATCTTCGAAAATTTGGGTCGCAGGGTTCGCTGTTCGAAATCCCTCATCAGTTACGAGCAATTGGCGAAGCAATGGGTCTCTCGAACAAGAATTGATAGATCAAGGCATTGTTTGCATTCAAGGTGTTGATACCAGAGCCATCACAAGGCATCTACGTGATCGTGGAGCGATGCGGGTAGGAATTTTCTCCGGCTGCGATATGACACGTGAAGCAATGGTTATCGAAGTACGAAAGAGTCCTGCGATGACGGGAGCGTTTCTCACCGCTGATGTTTCAACCCCAAAACCCTATGTCGTAAAAGCAAAAGGCGCGAAGAAATTCACTGTCGCAGCCCTTGACCTAGGAATCAAAGCCGCGACTCCACGATCACTTTCCGAACGTGGTGTAGAAGTTCATGTCATGCCCTTTGATTCCAGTTTTGAAGACATTATGGCCATTCATCCAGATGGCGTTTTCCTTTCAAACGGACCGGGTGATCCTTCAGTCATGGATGATGTTGTTGAGAAAGTACGACAGTTGCTCAATGCACAAATTCCTCTTTTTGGAATCTGTTTCGGCCACCAGATTCTCGGTCGCGCTCTGGGATTTAGCACATACAAACTTGCCTTTGGTCACCGGGGGATCAACCAACCTGTCATGGACAAGACGACTCGCAAGGTAGAGATAACTGCGCATAATCATGGATTCGCTTTGCAAGCACCAGTAGAGGGAATCTTCTCAACCGTTTATGGACGCGGTGAAGTCACTCATTTTAGTTTGAACGACAATGTTGTTGAGGGGTTGCAACTTCTCGATGCCCCAGCATTTAGCGTGCAATACCATCCTGAAGCTGGCGCGGGTCCCCATGATGCTGCTTACCTTTTTGATCGATTCGTTAATTTGATGGAGAAGCAGGCGGTGATGCTCTAATGCCTCGCGACGAGTCAATCAAAAGTGTATTAGTAATTGGAAGTGGCCCGATTGTTATTGGGCAGGCATGCGAATTTGATTATTCTGGTACGCAGGCTTGCCGAGTACTTCGTGCAGAAGGTATCCGAGTAATTCTCGTTAATTCCAATCCGGCAACAATCATGACTGATCCGGAGTTTGCCGATGCTACATATATCGAACCAATCACTCCAGAGTTCCTGGAGAAAGTGATTGATAAAGAACGTCCCGATGCAGTACTTGCGACCCTTGGTGGACAAACAGCACTCAACGCAGCTATTGGCTTACATGAGCGAGGCACGCTCGCTCGGTATGGCGTGAAACTTATTGGTGCCGATGTTGACGCAATCGAACGAGGAGAGAATCGAGAACTCTTCCGCGAGATCGTTGCCAAAGTTGGGGGAGAGTCTTCGAAGTCAATCATTTGCCACACCATGGAGCAGTGTCTCTCTGCCGCTGAAGTTTTACATTACCCCGTCGTCGTTCGTCCATCCTTCACTATGGGAGGACTTGGATCTGGAATTGCATTTGATCGATCTGAATTAGAGCAGATCGCAGGGGCAGGACTTCGGCATAGCCCAACTTCTGAAGTATTACTTGAAGAGTCCATCATTGGGTGGAAAGAGTACGAACTTGAAGTTATGCGAGATCGCAATGACAACGTAGTAATCGTGTGCAGTATTGAGAACATTGATCCGATGGGCGTTCACACGGGAGATTCGATCACGGTTGCTCCTGCAATGACTCTGACCGATGTTGAATTTCAGAAGCTGAGAAACCTTTCATTACTTATTATTCGAGAAGTAGGCGTTGATACCGGCGGATGTAATATCCAATTTGCAGTACATCCGGATACGGGTCGCATCATTGTTATTGAAATGAATCCTCGAGTTTCACGCTCGAGCGCATTGGCTTCTAAAGCAACCGGATTTCCCATCGCAAAGATTGCTACAAAATTGGCAATTGGGTACACCTTGGATGAAATCCAAAATGACATTACGAAAGTGACACCTGCATCATTTGAACCGACGCTTGATTACGTAGTAGTGAAAATGCCTCGCTTTACTTTTGAGAAGTTTCCCGATGCCGATCCACGTTTAACGACAACTATGAAGAGTGTTGGCGAAGCAATGGCCATAGGACGCTCATTTTCAGAAGCTTTACAAAAAGCCATGCGCTCTCTCGAGAGAAAAGAAGCGCCTTTCTCATTCCCAGCTTCTACGAGTGAGCACTCTAAAGAAGAGTTACTCCGTTCGATGGCCATTCCGACCGAGTACAGACTCAAGGAAGTGCAACAAGGTTTATGGGTCGGTGCGACCATTGACGAGGTATATCAAGCCACGCGAATTGATCGTTGGTATCTCAACCAAATTGAAGAAATTAATCAAGCAGCTCGAGACCTCGCTCTAGCAATTGAGCTTGATTTAGATTCCCTCAAACAAGCGAAGTCACTCGGCTTCTCGGATCTGCAAATTGCTCAGATTCGCGGTCTCTCCCAGGATGATGTGCGCAAATTGCGCCACCGATTAAATATCCGTCCGGTATATAAAACGGTGGATACGTGTGCCGCTGAATTTGAAGCTTTTACTCCGTATCACTACTCCAGTTACGAGGAAGAGACTGAGGTCCGTCCGCGGACCAAGCCAGCCGTAATCATTTTGGGAAGTGGACCTAACCGCATCGGGCAAGGGATTGAGTTTGATTACTCGTGCGTGCATGCATCCTTCGAACTTCGTAGGATGGATTTTGAAACGGTGATGATCAATTGCAATCCAGAGACCGTTTCCACCGACTACGACACAAGTGATCGTTTATATTTCGAACCGCTCACATTGGAAGATGTTTTAGAAGTAATCCACGCAGAAACTTTGGCAGGCCCCGTGTTGGGTGTTATTACACAATTGGGTGGACAAACCCCTATGTCTCTCGCCGCTGGCCTCAAGGATGCTGGCGTAACGATTCTAGGTACGAGCCCAGAAGCAATTAATATGGCTGAAGAACGTGGTGCATTTGGTTCGATGCTTGCAGAGAAAGGTTTAACTGCGCCCTCTTACGGTATGGCATCTACACATCAAGAAGCGTTAGATATTGCACACCGAATCGGGTATCCAGTTCTCGTTCGTCCTTCCTTTGTACTCGGTGGTCGCGGCATGGAGATCGTCTATGACGATTCATCCCTTGGTGGGTTCATCTCGCGAGCAACCGACATCACTCCAGATCACCCAGTCCTTGTGGATCGATTCTTAGATTCTGCGATTGAGATTGATGTGGATGCTCTCTTTGACGGAGAGGAGCTATTCCTAGGCGGAGTCATGGAACATATTGAAGAGGCCGGAATTCATTCTGGTGATAGCGCTTGCGTGATTCCTGCAATGACTTTAACGCCAGACCAAAATGAAGAGATCCGCATTGCGACATTGAAAATCGCACAAGGGGTAGATGTACGCGGACTCATCAATATTCAGTTCGCAATGGCCGAAGGCGTTCTCTACGTCTTGGAGGCAAACCCTCGAGCTTCGCGCACTGTTCCTTTCGTGAGCAAGGCCACGGGCGTTCAACTCGCGAAGGCGGCAGCGAGAATTGCAACAGGTACGACTATCGCTGAGTTAAAAACAGAAGGAATATTGCCAAATTCTCAGAGCGCCACTCCACGAGGTGTGTGCGTTAAGGAGGCAGTACTTCCGTGGAATCGCTTTAGACGTAGCGACGGCAGAGGAGTCGACGCGGTTCTTGGACCAGAGATGAGATCTACTGGCGAAGTAATGGGAATCGCGGCAACATTCGGCGAGAGTTATGCAAAGAGTCAAATAAGCGCCTTCGGTCCGCTTCCTTCTTCGGGAAAAGTGTTTATATCTTTGGCGAGTAAAGATAAGAAATACGGTGTGGCTCCGGCCAGAGCACTTCAAGCTTTGGGATTTCAATTAATTTGTACCGCAGGAACTGCAGCTTTCTTTGCCGAGAATGGCATTACAACTGCAATGGTTCGTAAGAATTCTGAAGGGCCAGGTCTCTTCGGCGAGAGAACTGCTGTTGAACTTATCAACTCCGGTGAACTTGATTTGATTATCAATACACCCGTTGGCCGAGGTACTCGTCAAGATGGTTGGCTCATCAGGACGGCTGCCGTCCAACGATCAATACCGTGCATCACTACCACCGCTGGTTTTAGCGCAGCTGTTGAAGGTATTGCTGCGTTGCAAAAGGGTGACTTAGGGGTTAAGTCCATACAGGAATGGTTGCTCTGACATGTCAACGATAAATCGCTACGCACAACAAATTTCTGCGCATGTATTGAGCAATAAAAGAGTTGGGCAGTATCACCAAATTCTGATTAGCGTGGGTGAGGTCGTTAAGCATTGTCGTCCTGGAAACTTTATTGCTATATCGGTCGGTGGAGAGAACTCCGGGATGGTGCTCAGACGCGCATTTGCACTCTCACGCGTTTCCGATCGCGGAGAATTCGGCGGGACTCTCGAACTCATCGTTGCTCCTCATGGTTCAGGAAGCAGATGGTTATGTTCTCAGACTGAAGGCGCAGTGCTCGATGTAATTACCCCTTTAGGCGATGCTTTTGGCATACCTACAGAACCTGTAAATACCCTACTTATTGGTGGGGGATATGGCTCGGCTCCATTATTTGGATTAGCGGAAGTACTCAAGGCTCGCGGTTGCAGAGTCGACATGATTTTGGGTGCAAGTTCCTCCCCGAAAATATATGCGCCATTAGAGGGTAAGAGATCAGTTAATTCACTGAAGATCTACACAGAAGATGCAAGTTCAGGTATTCACGGACGAGTCACGGATTCACTCGAAGAAATTATTGAAAACGATTCCATTGACGTTATTTATTCGTGTGGACCGATGGCTATGTTGGCGGCAATTTCATCGATTGCCCAAAGTGCGGGCGTGGTTCATCAATGCGCTGTTGAGGAATCCATGGCTTGTGGGATTGGGGTATGCATGACGTGCGTATTGCCGATACGTCAAGAGGATGGGTCGATAGCGATGCTTCGCTCATGCATAGATGGTCCAGTAATGGATGGCTCCGTCGTTGAATGGGATCGCGTGGGAAAAGTAAACGAGGTTGCAGAATGACATTGGACTTCTCAACAACTCTCGGGCCGGCATGGTTTCCGGCACCAATATTTACTGCAAGTGGATGCGCTAGTTCAGGAAAAGAATTGGCACAGTTCTTTCCGTTGAAGAGTATCGGTGCGATTGTCACTAAATCGATCATGGTAAAAGCCAGACCCGGTAGACCCACTCCTCGTATGGCAGAGACTCCTAGTGGAATGTTGAATTCGATTGGCTTGCAAGGTCCAGGGATTGATTCGTTCATTGCAAACGATATTCCTTGGTTGGTCGAACAAGGTGCGCGCATAATTGTTTCCATTGCAGGTGAAACAGTCGATGAATATGCGACCCTTGCGAGAAGGCTCCGTTCGGTTCCTGGAATATCTGCACTCGAGGTAAATATTTCTTGTCCCAATGTCGAAAATCGTGGAATGGTCTTCGCATGCGATCCGGTGAGCTCTCGTGCGGTCATCGACGGGGTGCGTAGAACTTTAGGAGGAGATCTCCCCATCATTGCCAAACTTTCTCCAGATGTAACAGATATTGTCTCCATCGCGAGGGAAGTTGTAGATGCGGGAGCCGATGGAGTGGCGTTGATTAACACACTTCTAGGAATGGTTATCAACACAGAGACAATGCGCCCGCATCTTGGAGGCAAGACAGGTGGGCTATCAGGGCCAGCAATTAGACCCGTTGCCGTTCGTGCCATCTATCAAGTGCATCAGGCGCTTCCAAAGATTCCCATTCTTGGAATGGGCGGAGTAAGAAATGGCCGAGACGCATTTGAAATGATTCTTGCTGGTGCAAGCGGAGTGAGCGTCGGAACCGCAACCTTCGGAAATCCTAAAGCCGCAATTGAAATTCAGTCGGAACTGAAGGCGCTGGTTTCTGCAAAAGGTTTTACTTCGCTTAAATCTGCTGTTGGTTTTGCCCATCGCGAAATAGATTCAGAATCCGCAAAGGAGTCAATGTGAGTAACGATCTTAAAATTATTTTGGCGGTTGATACCCCGGATTTTGAAACGGCAAGTGCCTGGATAAAGGCGACTCAAGGATCGATCGCCGCCTACAAATTAGGTTTGGAATTCTTTGCAACTTTCGGTTATGAGGGTGTCGCACGTCTGCGTGAATTGAGCGATGCCGAGTTATTTCTCGATTTGAAGTTGCACGATATTCCCAACACAGTTGCAGGGGCGGTGAAGCAGGTAGTTAATTTGGCACCTAAGTTCTTGACAGTTCATGCCTCTGGCGGACACGAGATGATAAAGGCTGCCGTTGATAACGCTCCAGATGTAGATATTACGGCCGTAACTATTTTGACTTCATTGAGTCAAGACGATCTTGGCGCAATTGGTTTCTCCGGAACTCCTCTGGAAAGCGCTGTGAAATTGGCGCTCTTGGCGAAGGCTGCAGGTGCGCGAGCAATTGTCTGTTCGCCTTTGGAAATTGCGGCAATACGCGAGGCGATTGGTTCCGAAATTTCCATCATTACACCTGGCGTTAGACCAGCCGATGAGCGAGGAGGTGATGACCAGCGCAGAGTGATGACTCCTGAGTTGGCTATCGCTGCCGGTGCGTCCTATCTTGTTATAGGGCGACCTATCACTCGTTTTTGGGCTGATGGCGCGCAAGCCATGGCAGAGCGAGCGCAAGCACTAGCTGCTTCAGTTAACTAATCACCTTTGGCAAGATAGGTTTCCACCATGGCCCTTCCACCAAAACTCACTCCCGAGCAGCGATCGGCCGCCCTAGCGCAAGCAACTATTTCTCGTCGGGTGCGAGCAGATATAAAGAAATCGGTTCGAGAGGGCTCATTGTCGATTTCGGGTGTACTTGAATTAGCAAAATCAGATGTCGCAATCGGGAAAATGCGAGTCCTCGAATTGCTTGAATCAGTTCCTGGAGTGGGACGTATAAGAGCGTTAGCGATTCTGGAAAGACTTGGAATATCGATTCCACGCAAGATTCAAGGGTTGGGAATCCATCAACGTAACGCGCTCTTGCAAGAATTCAAAACACCGTCACTGGCACGAGGAAGATTAATAGTTCTCTCAGGTCCCGGCGGAGTAGGCAAAAGCACAGTCGCTAACGCTCTACGAAAGAGTTCTGATTTTTGGGTCAGCGTTTCGGCGACAACACGGGCACCTCGTGCAAATGAGAAAGATGGAGTTGACTATTTCTTCCTGACGCAAGAAGAGTTTGATAGAAGAATCGCAGACGATGAATTTCTTGAATGGGCATCCTTTGCGGGTGCAAGATATGGCACTCCCGCGAAGGCCGTTGAAGGCGCTCTCGCTCAAGGACGCAATGTTCTTCTGGAGATTGAGATAGAGGGAGCGAGACAGGTGCGCTCACACAGTTCTGAGGCCATATTGGTATTCCTTGAACCTCCAAGTTGGGAGGATCTGGTCTCTCGCCTAGAAGGTCGCGGTTCTGATAGCCCTGAAAGACGCGCTCATCGCTTGGAATTGGCTCAAACCGAGCTTGCAGCGGCTAAGGAATTTGATGTTGTGCTCATTAATGATCAGGTCGAGAAGGTAGTGGGCTCACTGCTATCCTTAGCCCGCTCAACAGGCTGATAATTCTGTATTTTTCGAACATTTAAGGGGCACCATGGACGGCATTACAAATCCACCGATTGACGAACTATTGGACAAGAGTGGCTCGAAATATAGCCTCGTCCTTTATGCGGCCAAGCGTGCTCGCCAAATTAACGCCTACTACTCCCAATTGGGCGAGGGTCTACTCGAATATGTTGGCCCGCTAGTGGAGACCCATGTTCATGAGAAGCCATTGTCGATTGCCCTCCGTGAAATCAATGAGGGTCTCTTGACGATCGAAAATCTTGAACCAACTGCCTAATTTTCTCTCATAGTTCATCTGGTTTGCCGATGTCACGTCCTGGTCGAGAAGTAATTCTTGGCGTAGGGGGTGGCATTGCTGCATACAAGGCGTGTGATCTCTTGCGACGCTTACAAGATGATGATTTTAGTGTCACGGTAATTCCAACTCCCGCGGCGCTCAATTTCGTCGGTGCAGCAACTTGGGAAGCGCTCTCTGGCAAAGCTGCGCATTCGCAAGTATGGGATGACGTACCTGGTGTGGCACATATAAAACTTGCAGCTACTGCCGACTCGATTGTCATTGCCCCTGCAACCGCTGATTTGATTGCCAGATTGGCGCATGGTCGAGCCGATGATTTATTAACAAATGTTGTTCTTGCAAGTGCGGCAGTGAAAGTTTTAGTTCCTGCCATGCACCCAAATATGTGGACGAATCCAGCGACCGTTGAAAATGTAAAGGTTTTAAGAAGTAGAGGTTTTCACATTATCGAACCTGATGTTGGCCGACTCACGGGCGCTGATTCTGGTCCCGGTCGTTTCCCTGAGACCTCCCGAATACTTTCCGAATTTCACGCGGTATTGAATTCCCATAAAGATCTCGTAGGCAAGAAAATACTTATCACCGCTGGCGGTACTCGAGAAGCAATCGATCCCGTTCGCTATATCGGCAATCGTTCATCTGGAAAACAAGGTTTTGCGTTAGCCGCTGCAGCAGCAGATCGTGGAGCAGTTGTTCACTTGATCGCA
>CAIYRR010000114.1 GCA_903928745.1 uncultured Actinomycetes bacterium
ATTGATGATCAAAATGCTGGTCGGGGCGAGAGGATTCGAACCTCCGGTCTCCTGCTCCCAAAGCAGGCGCGCTAGCCACTACGCTACGCCCCGCGGCGTAAGTTGGAAGTCTAGGGCAGAAATTCCCTTCTTCTTACCGAAGCCCTATCCTTCACCTTGTTACGGTGCCCACAGGGGGTCCCGATGACAGCCCTCGCGGGTGTAGCTCAATGGTAGAGCCCCAGCCTTCCAAGCTGGCCATGCCGGTTCGATCCCGGTCACCCGCTCCAAGTTTTACGCATAAACCCGCTTTTTTCTTTAGCGGTAGTAAGTCTTCCCTAAAGCCGCACTTCCTAAACTCTCGCAAGATCCCGCCCCCACTAAAACCGACATCGTTTTCTCGCTCGTCACATTTACTTTCACCGATTGCTGGGAATTGGACCAGCAATGAGTGGCCCCTACAGAAATATCCGAAGGTTTTTTCCATGTGCTTGCATTAGAGGAAATCATCATCTGTGAAAGTGAACCCGAAGCATTAAGCCCACCTATTCGGACGATTCCACTTGCATCTATCGAGAACATAATTTGGGATTGATAGGCACCCTCAAGAGTCAAATGGTCATTTTCAGTATTCTCGGAAATAAACCACATTCCATCCGCGGTTCCAGGTACTCCTTGAGAAATACTCCCACACGTCGTTCCTGGAATTGGATCCGACCCTGGTGCACCTAACTTTGCCAACCAAGCCGATTTCTTATCCGCGGAATAGAAATCGTAAGGACAAACACTATGAAGTGCGTTGCTTGTTCCAAAGTGGGATTGAACAATAAATCTATTTGTTACCGCTTCGTTGTCAACCCAGAAATCAAAAGCAACACTGTTCTCGCCAAGTTTGTACCAACCGAACTGTTCCCCTGCTTTTATAGGTGTTGATTTCACGCCCTGTCCCGCACTACTTGGTGAAGGATCCACAGGTACTGCGCTCGCTACTTTTCCAACTACTCCCTTGATATGAAAAAACTTCACCATGATTCCGCATCCCGCGTCAAAATAGAGAGAGTATTCAGGTTGATAAGTGGCAGTTGCCCCAGGTGGTTTGTAATAACTCGCTGAAAATAAAGTCATATCGACTGGTGCGAATAATGGGAGTTCTTGTCCCATAAATTCTTGCGCTGGGTGAATATAAGACCTAACAGCTATAACGCCACCAGAGCCTGTCTGTTCTCCAATAGGTGTAACTACACGAACATACTTCGGATCGATAAAGTTGTAAGAAAATTCTGGAACTTTCGTACATGGAGTCTGCGGTGGGCTGGATTGTGTTGAATTACTTGATTGTTGAGGAGTGCTCGGCGCCACCGTCCCCGATTGAGGTTGAGCGGTTGATCCAGGCTTTGATTTAGGTGCTGCCAAAGTTTGCCAAATCTTCTTGCTGCCAACTTTTTTACACACAACAGTTTTCCCGGGACCATCGCCCCTCTGTTCATTGAGTTTTGTGCACGTTAAACCAGCTAACGACTTGGCTTGCGCCTCAGCAACTAATCCAACCAAAACTCCGGTTGTGAGAATCCCTGCCATCACAACCGTCAAAATCCGACGTCGCATCACTCCGTGAGTGAAGCAGGGCTACTGAAGTATTACAACCACCAACCCCTTAAGGCTTTTCGATTGGCGAGCAAACCCCTGTAAACCGGTCACCCATCCAAGTTTTACCCGATCTGCCCGATGAGCGTCCTAGTGAATTTCCCAGCCAAGGAGATCGGGAAAGAAGCAGTGTTTACTCCCACAGCAACCGTAGCCACTATGTGGAATGAGGCACTCGTTGCCGTGCGGTCGATTAACACATCGCCAAGAATCCCAACTTTGTATTGCTCGCTTTCTGAAACCCATTCGCTTCCATTTGCGATTGAGTACGAAACAACCAAGGTTGGATTGGAACCGACCGCCGAAATCTGAAGTGAAACAGGATAAGTGTTCAACAATTTTGCGGCGTTCCACGTTTCAATATAGATGCGAACAACGTAGCTATTTCCTTTAACGAATCCCCCAAAAAAATTTGAAGGTTGCGAAGTACCTGCTGTGCCAGAAATTACCTCTGCAAATGTCAGTGTGCCTGCAGACGCAGCAGAAGGACCAGCAGTTCCAGTGTTACCGGTATTTCCAGTGTCACCTTTTGCACCAGTGTTACCTGTTGTTCCGGTATCGCCCTTTGCGCCCGTGTCACCTTTTGCTCCCGCATTGCCTTGAACACCTTGAGTTCCTTGTCCGCCCGCTGCACCTGGGGAACCTGCAACTCCCGCAGAACCTGCAGGACCCACTGCACCTGCAGGACCTGTTGCACCAACCGTGCCCGGTGCGCCAGCAATTCCAGGGGCACCTGAAGAACCACTTGCACCTGTTTCACCTTTAGGTCCGGCAAGACCTGTTAAACCGATTGCACCCGCTGCGCCGGCAACTACTGATGCAGCACCGGCTTTACCAATCGCACCGTCGTCACCATCAAGTCCCATGGCACCTGGTGCGCCGGTTGCTCCTTGCGCTCCACGCAAATTAATCGGTGATGGCCATTTTCCGGATGCCTTTGGTCCATAAAAATTTAGAGCTTTCGTGTCAATATAAAAATCTCCATTGATCCCAAGAGATGCCTTCGGTGCAACAGTTCCGCTCAAGATTGTGTTCACAACTGAATCAGTTGTGCGCCCAGCAGTAGCGGGATTAACTGCTTTTGAAGGAGTCCCCGCTACTGAAGGAGTAGCAGTGACTAGTGCTGCGATGGTGACTAATGCAAATAGCGAAACCGCTAACTTCGATTGATGTCTCATGATGAACTCCAAATCTAAATAGGGGAAGTACTTCAATAGTCAGGTGGAACTGTCGGGGCGACAATCACCAGTACCCCAAGGGATTGCCCCCTCGTACTCACCGAATACCTAGCCCACGCTGAAGGAATGTGACACACATCAAATAACAAAGAAAAACTCACAACCCGTTATCAGGAAAAGAGAGTGGTTTTTTGAGAAAGGGAGTGTTATCTACGAATAGCAGGTAGCGAATAGCTATCGCAAAGTAATCCTTCGGGGGATGAAAGGCAGGACACAATGGCATCAAGAAAGAAGATCGTAGCAATCGCAATTACAACGGTTGCTTTGTCGGTCGGAAGTATTGGATTTGCAAGCGCATCTAGCTCTCACTCAAATTCAAAGTCCAAAGTTGCACTCTCTAAAACAACCACCACTATTAAAGGTGGAAATCTTGGCGGAGTCGGAATGGGTATGAGAAATCCAGAACAAGATTTGCAGACTGTTCTTTCTGCTCTTGTAACTAAGGGAACTTTGACACAAGCACAGGTAGACGCAATCAATGCAGCAATTACAGCAGCGAGAACTGCTGGGCAAACAGCAGGTAACACTGCACGTACTGCTCATGAAACTCTGATTGCATCAACACTCGGAATCACTGTTACACAGCTAGAGGCAGATCTAGCAGCTGGCAAGTCATTAGCATCCATCAATCCTGCTAAGACAGCTGCACTGATTACAGCTCTCGTTGCAGAAGAGACAAAGCAAATTGATGCAGCGGTTGTTGCAAAGCAACTTACTGCAGCACAAGCAACAACACTCAAGACCAATCTCACAGCAGCGGTAACCGCAATGGTTAATCGCACTGGTGGAATGGGTCGCGGCATGGGCCGTGGAATGGGTCCAGACATGGACGGTGACCATATGGGTGGCGGTCGCATGGGTGGCGGAATGATGGGCGCACCAACGCTTCCAATTCCTACTGCATAAATGTAAGAAAATCCTTGCGAGGGGATATGGGGACAGTAAGGACCCGTCATCATTTATGGTGGCGGGTTTTTGCTTGCCATATTTCTTCGTGAGAGACTTCCAACATGCGACTACACATCGGAAGCGATCATGCGGGACTTGAACTTAAAGCCATTCTCGTTGATTACCTGCGCGAGAAAGGTCATGAAGTAACCGATCATGGTCCACATGAGTATGACGCACTAGATGACTATCCGGTCTTTTGTATTCCAGCAGCAGAGGCAGTTGCTGTAGATCCGCAATCACTAGGTATCGTCCTTGGCGGTTCAGGCAACGGAGAGCAAATGGCGGCCAATAAAGTTATTGGCATTCGTGCTGCCTTGGTGTGGAGCAACGAGATTGCCAAACTTGCACGCGAACATAACAATGCAAATGTTATTTCTATCGGAGGGCGCATGCACTCTCCTGAAGTGTGCAAAGAACTCATCGATACTTTTATTTCAACGCCATTTAGTCATGACGAACGACATATTCGTCGAATCAATCAGATTGCTGTTTATGAAGAAGATGGATCGCTCTAGCTTTACTTAATCTTTTTATAAGCCAGATCTGTGACTTCGTGATCTTTTCTTATCCCTTGATTTTCAAAACGGGTGAGGGGTCTCCATTCAGGTCTCTCGATCACTCCCCCTGTGTAGCGATCTGACTGCGCGAAAACTTCTTGAATAGATTGCGCATAAGGGATCCAATCCGTTGCAATATGAAAAGTGGCGCCTTCTTTTAATTTATCGGCAACAAGATTGATGAATCCTGAATTAACGATGCGACGTTTGTGATGTCTACTTTTTGGCCACGGATCAGGGAAGAAAAGGTGCAGGCCATCAAATGATTCGTCAGCAATCATCTTGGCAAGGATTAAATGCGCATCTTCATCCATCACACGGATGTTCGCGATTTTGGAATCTTCGATAACGGATAAGACTTTACCGATGCCAGGTTTATGAACATCAATGGCGAGGAATCCCGTGTTCGGCGTGCTCTGAGCAATTGCGATCGTCGCCTCGCCCATGCCAAACCCGATTTCGGCGACGATCTTTTCTCGGCCTGGGAATAACCCCTCAAGGTCAATTCCATGATCAACGTAATCCACGCCATAGGTAGTCCAAAGCCTCTCCCGCGCATCTAACTGGGCGGCAGTGATGCGAGTGCCACGCAATTTGAAACTTTTCACCGTCGGGCTTTCCATGTGCACACTCTTTCATGATTAGATACCACAGCAAGAATCCATGCTTAATCTTCGAAGGAGTTCAACGTGCCAGGAGTCAATCTCACTCGTGCCGAAGCCAAGGTACGTTCCGGTCTTATCGCCGTAGACAGCTACGACGTTGACCTTAATTTGGTCAGTGGAGATGAAACATTCATTTCCTCAACCACGGTGAGATTTACATGCAACTCCCCTGGCTCATCAACCTTCATCGATGCCGTTGGTAAGAGCATCGTCTCTGCAACACTTAACGGGTCACCAGTAGATGTCAGCACCTTTGATGGCGAAAGCGTGCACCTACTTAATTTGGCAGCATCGAATGAACTCGTACTCGTGGTTGAGAGTGTTTATTCCAAATCAGGTGAAGGCTTGCACCGCTTCGTAGATCCTGCCGATAACGAGGTATACCTCTATTCCCAGCATGAAGTCGCTGATGCTCGCCGTACTTTCGCTTGCTTTGATCAACCTGACCTCAAGGCAACTTTTGCAATCTCTGCCAACGTGCCAGCGCATTGGGAGGTTATTTCAAATAACCCAACCGAATCAGTCACCGACGTTGATGCAACAACTAAGCGCTGGGTATTTACGCGCACACCAAGAATTTCTACCTACCTCACCGCTCTTGTTGCCGGTTCCTACCACCGTGTTGATGATGTCTACGTCGGTGAAAAGACCGTGCCTATGGGGTTGTTCTGCCGTAAGTCATTGGCCGAGAGCATGGATGCCGCCGAGATCTTCAAGATTACTAAGCAAGGCTTTGCTTTCTATGAAAAAGAGTTTGGTCTGGCTTATCCCTTCGATAAATACGATCAAATTGCCGTCGCAGAATTTAATGCTGGAGCCATGGAAAATGTTGGATGCGTAACTTTCGCTGAAGACTATTTCGTATTCCGCAGCAAGGTCACAGACAAGAACTACAACTGGCGCGCAAATGTAATCCTTCACGAAATGGCGCATATGTGGTTTGGCGATCTTGTCACTATGACTTGGTGGGATGACTTGTGGCTTAACGAGTCCTTTGCTGAATGGGCCTCCTACTACACACTTGAACAAGCAACCCGCTTCACTAATTCATGGACTGTTTTCAACGCGGAAAGAAAAAACTGGGCTTACCGTCAAGATCAACTTTCATCCACCCACCCAATTGTTGTGGACATGCATGACCTAGAAGCAGTCAAGACAAACTTCGATGGAATCACTTACGCGAAAGGTGCTTCAGTCCTACAGCAACTTGTTTCACATGTAGGTAAGGATCATTTCTTTTCTGGTATTCGCCAATATTTCGCAAAGCACGCGTGGGGGAATACAACACTGAACGATCTCCTCGTAGAACTTGAGGCGACAAGCGGTCGTGATCTCAAGCCGTGGGTTTCAACATGGTTGCAGACCTCCGGTGTAAATACATTGCGCCCTGAATTTGTTATAGCAGGCGATACTTACCAATCAATATCTGTTCTCCAAGAAGCGCCACTTGTTCCATCTGACTCTAAAGAACTCCGCCCACACCGCATGGCAGTGGGACTCTATGACCTCAAAGATGGTGCGCTTGTATGTCGCAAGAGTGCAGAGCTTGATGTTGCTGGTGCTTCAACTCTTGTCACAGATCTTGCGGGTGAGAAAGTCGCCGACATGTTGCTGATCAACGATCGGGATTTGTCCTACGGGAAAATCCGTTTCGATGACCGCTCACTTGCAACACTCAAAAACCACTTGGGAGATATTGTCGATCCACTTACTCGCGCGCTCTGCTGGTCTGCAACGTGGGACATGCTGCGCGATGGCGAATTAGCCGCAAGTGATTACGTCCCAATGGCGATCAAGGCTCTCGCCGGAGAATCCGATGTTGCAGTCGTATCCATGACTCTCACCCAGCTAGATACTGCGGTAGAGCTATATGCCAGTGATGCTCATCGCGACGACCTTCGTGAAGTGCTCGCCGATGGCGTGGAATCACTTCTTGCTGGCGCAGAATCTGGCAGTGATCTGCAACTTCAATACGCGAGATCATTTGCAAGCACCGCCAAAACGCAAGCTCAGTCTGCACGTATCAAAGACCTACTTGCAGGTGAATTACCAGGACTTCTCATCGATGCTGATTTGCGTTGGCATTTCTTGGGTTGCTTGGCAGAACGTAATCTTGTTGGTGTCGCGGAAATCGATGCCGAGCTTGTACGCGACAACACTGCAAACGGCCAGCGTTACTCCGCATTTGCTAAGTCAGCATTCCCGGATCCCGCTGTCAAAGCTAAAGCTTTCGATTCTGCAATCAAAGATGGTTTAAGTAATCACATTCAAATTCAAACCATCCGTGGATTCCAACGCCCTGCACATCGCGACCTACTTGGTGGTTACGTTGAGAAATACTTCAGTGCCATTGCAGATGTCTGGAGCACGCAGTCCTATGAAATTGCATCCAACATCGCTCAGGGGCTCTTTCCTATTTATGTGACTTCGGCGCAAACACTCGATGCCACAGAAAAATGGTTATCAGGAGCTGGCAAAGATGCACCTCACGCGCTACGCCGAATTGTTTCTGAAAGTCGTGACGCAATGGCTCGCGCACTTAAGGCGCAAGCTAAGGATGCAAACTAAGCAATCGCTGCGTTTACTCCGAAAGGTTCTAAATAGGGCAACCAGGATGTATCTGCACGCCCGCAACCAAGCACTCTCCATGCCGCTCCAACAGGTGCGCGTGGAGTCGACCGCATGCGCCATCCCAAATCCTTGAGTGGCGTATCGGCCTTAACGTGATTGCATCTATGGCAAGCAGATACAACGTTTTCCCACACATGTCCCCCACCGCGACTACGTGGAATTACGTGATCAATAGATGTTGCAGGTGCCGCGCAGTAAACACAGCGACCACCATCTCTGGCAAATAATGCGCGACGAGAAAGTGGGACCGCGCTGCGATAAGGCACGCGAACGAAACGATTAAGTTTAATGACACTCGGAAGAGTAATTTCCCCGCCAGCAAAATGAAGCACCACTCCTGAATCCTCAATCATGGTTGCGCGAGAATTTAGTACAAGAATCAGAGCGCGACGTTCTGACACGACGCCTAAGGGTTCGTAGGTCGCATTCAAAACTAAAGTGCGCGACATGCCCGCTCCGATCAGGCGCGTGGCTCGCGCCGATTGCCACATCCTTCCGCAATACCCTGATATTCGTGTGTATTTGCAGGCCTTTGAGTTAGAGTCGCCTCATTATGAACGCACGAGAACACCTCTGGGCCTGGTTTAGCGGGCCCCCGCTGCACATCCTGACAATCCTGGTGATCGCCTTTATTGGCCAGAGAATTGGCAGTCGTGCAATCACCAAGACCATGAATCGCCTTGCAAGTGCAGACCTCATTCCGGGACCTGGAAATATTGCAGCACGTCAAAAAGAGCGCGCACGCACCACCGGGACTGTACTCACGAGCACTCTGAACGCAGTCATCCTGGTGATATCCGCGGGAATGGTCTTTGGAGAATTTGGCTTCAACCTTGGGCCACTGATCGCTTCTGCTGGTGTTATCGGAGTTGCACTTGGTCTTGGCGCACAGAGCATTGTTCGTGATGTTTTATCAGGTTTATTTATGTTGGTGGAAGATCAATATGGAGTTGGAGATCACGTTGTTGTCTTAGAAGTTTCGGGTATTGTCGAAAAAGTTGGCTTGCGCATCACAACTGTTCGAGATTCAGAAGGAACTCTTTGGTACCTGCGAAATGGTGAAATCTTAAAAGTTGGAAATCAATCTCAATCAGGTTGATTTACTAAATGAATTGCGGCTGACTCGAGGTATTTCCAAAGTTCGCCCTTAAGACTCGGATCAATTTCCATGCCATCGATCGCATCGCGCATGCAAGAAATCCAGGCATCTCGTGCCGCTCCATCAATATGAAATCCACCGTGACGCATCCGAAGTCGTGGGTGTCCTCGCTCATCAGAATACGTTGAGGGTCCACCCCAATACTGCTCAAGGAAGATCTGCAAACGGCGAGCTGCCGCTTTCATATCCGTGTCGGGATACATGGGGCGCAAAATAGGATCGACTGCAACGTTGGCATAAAAACGTGAAACTAAATCTGCGAAAAAAGGTTCTCCACCCGCACGCGCGTATAACGTCGTCACCGAATTAACTCCTTATTGGATTGCCCTTGCGCGATTCGAAGTACAAGTACCGCAGTAACGATACAGAGAAATCCAGAAATGTAGAAAGCCTGCGAATAATCACCGAAGTGCACTCTCAAACGTGCGGCGCCATATGCCGCGATACTTGCTCCTATTTGATGCGCTGCAAAAACCCATCCATAAACCACGGTGGCGCGATCTGGTCCAACCACCGATCGGCACAACGTGATTGTTGGTGGCACTGTGGCGACCCAATCAAGACCATAGAAGATGACGAAAACCAAAGTTGATGGGTGCACCGTTTTAAAGAGAATCGACGGCAACAAGAACAGAGATACACCGCGAAGGAAATAGTAAAAGAAGAGTAATTTGCGCGGGTCATACTTATCCGTAAGCCAACCCGAGAAGATTGTCCCGACAACATCAAAGATTCCCACCATTGCTAGGAGACTTGCTGCTGCAACTTCTCCCATTCCATGGTCCATTGCAGCTGGAATGAAGTGGGTGCCCACGAGCCCTGAAGTTGATAATCCACAAACAAAAAACGAAGCTGCCAGGTACCAGAAATCTCGAACCTTGACTGACTCTTTCAAAGTGTGAATTGCTAACTTGCCTGCATTCATAGAATGTTTCTTTGGAGGCTCCCAGCCATCAGGTGCGCCGTAGGGCAGGACTCCTAAATCCGATGGGCGCTCTCGCAGAAATATTGCAACGATTGGGACCATAACAAGAGCTGCTCCGCCAACGGCAATCGAAACACTTCGCCATCCATGATGAACGGCAAGGTAGGACAATCCCGGAAGGAATATCAATTGGCCTGTTGCCGCCGCCGCTGTAAGTGCGCCCACAACAAGTCCGCGACGTTTGATAAACCAACGGTTCGCAATGGAGGCTGCAAATACCAAGGCCATCGAACCAGTGCCGACTCCGACAACTACTCCCCACAGCAACATCAAATGCCAGGGCGCGGTCATGAATATGGTGCCACAAGATCCAAGGCCAACAGAAGTCAACGCCATCATGACGACTTTGCGAATCCCGAATCGCTCCATCAGCGCTGCCGCAAAAGGCGCAGTTAATCCATAGAGCAATACGTTGATCGAAATAGCGAGCGAGATGGAATCTCGTGACCAACTAAATGCCATCTCAAGGGGCATGATCAAAACAGATGGAGCAGATCGAAATCCCGCCGATGCCATCAGCGTTAAGAAAGTTATGGCAGCGGCAAACCATGCAGGATGAACCCTGCGCTTTCGCACTTGTTGAACACCTGACATTAGGTCAGAGTACAGATAGGCGCACCCAGACAGCGCAATCAGTTGGAAGTTCTTCTCCGTTAAGAGGCGCACTCGAAAGCAGAACTTTTGCACCAGCAGGTAGCGCCATGGCTTTACCGAAATTCACATAGCAAGCAAAGTTTCCGGGGCGAGAAAACGCGATGACATCTGGACCAGCATCAATCCATTCCATTGCGCCATCGCCCAAACCTGCTTCACTCTTTCGAATCGCAAGTGCTGAGCGATACATCTCTAGAGTTGAATCTGGTTTGCCTTCTTGTCCTTCAACAGAGAATGAACCCCACTTCGCCCCTTGAGGAAGCCATGCATCATCAGGAGTGGTAGCTGCATTTGTCGAGAATCCGAATGCACCTGTGGAATCTGATTTCCAAGGAAGTGGAACACGGCAACCATCACGACCGCGATCGGTACGAAGACTCATCTCCCAGCGAGGATCTGTTAAGCGATCCTCAGGAATATCGCGAACTTCTGGCAGACCAAGTTCTTCGCCTTGATATACATATGCTCCACCAGGCAGTGCCAACATCAAGAGCGCGCCTGCGCGTGCGCGAGTTGTTCCGCGTGCAAGGTCAAACTTTGATGCATCACCATGACGCTCCAGTGTGGTGTTTGCATTTCCTGCCAATAATCCAAGATCAAAACGATCAACAGATCGCACAACGTCGTGGTTATTGAATACCCATGAAGATGGTGCGCCAACTTCGGCCAAGGCCTCCATGGATCGATTAATCATCTTGGTCAGATCTGCAGGAGTCCATGGTGAACTCAAGAAATCAAAATTGAATGAGTTCGCTAATTCATCTGGACGTAAATAACGTGCAATACGAGAAGCAGGACTTACCCATGCCTCCGCTACTGCCATGCGATCTCCTGGATATGAATCCAAAATCTTGCGCCATTCGCGATAAATTTCATGAACACCGTCTTGATCCCAGAAGGGACGATTCTCTGGCGCCAACATCTCTGCCTTTGGATCAGCAGCAACAACATCAGGCAAACCTTCTGCCTTCACCATGCCGTGGGCAACATCGATGCGGAAACCATCTACTCCACGATCGAGCCAGAATTTCAATACATCAACAAAGTGGGCGCGAACTTCGGCATTCTCCCAGTTGAGATCTGGTTGTTCTTTCGCAAATAGATGCAAATACCACTGCCCTGGATTGCCATCGGCGTCATTAACGCGCTCCCATGCAGACCCACCGAACACTGCTTGCCAGTTATTTGGTGGCAATTGCCCGTCTTTACCTTTGCCATCGCGGAACATATAGCGATCGCGCTCTAGTGAGCCTGGAGCCGAATCAAGAGCTGCCTGAAACCACACATGCAAATCACTTGAGTGGTTAGGGACAATATCTACCAACAATTTTAAGCCGTGATTGTGTGCATCTTTAATTAATTGTTCTGCTTCAGCCAATGTGCCGTAGTCAGGTTCGATATCCATGTAATCAGCAACGTCATATCCGTGATCATTTTGTGGTGATGGATACCAAGGTGTAATCCAAATTGCATCAACACCCAACTTCTTCAAGTACGGAAGTCGTGAACGAATGCCTTCTACATCGCCCTTGCCATCTCCGTTTGCATCAGCAAAGGAGCGAATGTAAATCTGATAGGTGACAGCGTCGCGCCACCATGGTCGTTCAGATCGCGGTGGAAGTGTGGGTGTTTGCGACATTATTTTGCCTCCGAGGGTTGGTCGAGGTACTTCGATAGGAATTCTCTTTCAACATCATTAATCGGGCGCGACTTCTTGGTTTCCATCGATACCGCCACTTGCACTGTTTTCGCTTTCGAACTTAGTACGCCCTGATATGAAATCTCATAGGCCAGCTCGAATGAAGCTGTACCAATTCTTACAACGTAAATCTCAACATCGACATTTACTCCACCCACATAAATTGGTTCGATGAAATCAACTTCTGCTCGAGCGACAACCATGTCAGCAAATATCGGACTCTCGCCACGCCCCATGCGGGAATACCAGGTGAAATCAGCACGCGCTTCCTGAACGTAGACCAGGTACGCGGCGTTGTTTATATGTCCAAAGGCATCTAGATCGGCCCATCGGACAAAGAGCGAAGATTTATGACGCATTACCGTGTCAGCTTTCTATATGTGACTCGATGTGGACGAGCCGCATCAACGCCAAGCCTTTCAATTTTGTTCTTCTCATACGATTCGAAGTTTCCTTCAAACCAGAACCACTTTGATTCGCCTTCATAGGCCAAAATGTGTGTCGCTACACGGTCTAGGAACCAACGATCGTGGGAGACCACAACAGCGCATCCAGGAAATTCGAGCAACGCATTTTCAAGCGACCCTAGAGTTTCAACATCGAGGTCGTTCGTTGGCTCATCAAGAAGCAATAAGTTGCCACCCATTTTGAGAGTCAGTGCAAGGTTCAAACGGTTGCGCTCTCCACCTGAAAGCACTCCGGCTTGCTTTTGCTGGTCAGGGCCTTTAAATCCGAAGGCAGAAACATATGCACGACTTGGCATTTCAACAAGGCCAACTTTGATGTAATCAAGGCCATCGGAAACAACTTCCCATAACGTTTTCTTTGGGTCGATGCCAGACCGAGACTGATCCACGTAGGAAATCTTTACCGTCTCTCCCACTTTGATCTTGCCCGAATCAGGACTCTCGACGCCCATCAGCATTTTAAAGAGCGTGGTCTTACCGGCACCGTTAGGTCCGATAACACCGACGATTCCGTTGCGAGGCAAAGTGAATGACAAATCATCCACGAGTAAACGATCGCCAAATCCTTTAGAAAGATTTTCAACTTCAACGACAATGTTTCCAAGACGTGGGCCAGGTGGAATCTGAATTTCTTCAAAGTCCAACTTACGCATCTTGTCGGCTTCTGCGGCCATCTCCTCATATCGAGCAAGACGGGCTTTAGATTTCGCCTGACGACCTTTGGAATTCTGACGCACCCATTCGAGTTCCTCAGTTAAACGCTTTACGCGCTTGGCATCTTTCTGACCCTCGATCTTCAGACGCGTTGACTTTGTCTCAAGATAAGTGGAGTAGTTGCCCTCATATGGATAAGCGCGCCCTCTATCGAGTTCGAGAATCCATTCAGCGACGTTGTCCAAGAAGTACCTATCGTGCGTAATCGCAACAACGGTGCCTGGATACTTACTTAAATGTTGCTCGAGCCACTGAACCGATTCGGCATCTAAATGGTTTGTTGGTTCATCCAGAAGCAGAAGATCAGGTTGTTGCAAAAGTAATTTGCACAATGCAACTCGACGACGTTCTCCGCCAGAGAGCACCTTTACATCAGCATCTGGTGGTGGACAACGAAGTGCATCCATTGCTTGCTCTAGTTGGGAATCGAGGTCCCACGCATTGCGATGATCTAACTGCTCTTGGAGATTGCCCATCTCTGCCAATAATTTGTCATAGTCCGCGTTTGGATCTGCCATCTCTTCACTGACTGCATTAAATCTAGCCATCAGCGCCATGGTCTCGGCAACACCTTCTTGAACGTTCTCTAAAACATTTTTCTCGTCATTGAGAGGCGGCTCCTGCAACAAAATTCCAACCGAATATCCGGGTGATAAAAACGCTTCACCATTTGATGGTTGTTGAAGTCCTGCCATGATCTGTAGGACCGTTGATTTACCTGCTCCATTGGGCCCTACAACGCCGATCTTCGCCCCTGGGTAAAAAGCCAGGGTCACATCATCGAGAATCACTTTCTCGCCGTGCGCTTTACGCGCCTTATTCATCGTATAAATAAACTCGGCCATGGAATGAAACCTTAGTGGTTGGAGTCGCTAGACTCCGTATCGACAAAACGGTCTACATGCGCCTGTAGCTCAGTCGGATAGAGCACCCGCCTTCTAAGCGGGTTGTCGCAGGTTCGATTCCTGCCAGGCGCACTTATGTAACAGCATTTTTATGATTTATTTTCAGCAAATAGCTGCATTTGATAACGCAATTGTTAGGTCTTAAAGGCTCCTGCAAACGAGAAAAGCGGCCGGCTTTCGCCGACCGCTTCCC
>CAIYRR010000115.1 GCA_903928745.1 uncultured Actinomycetes bacterium
AGCAATAGATATGTCGGACGCTGACCACCTATTGAGGGCTAAAATCGCGACGTGAGCGCCAAGGTAGCCAAGACCAACAAAGTCGCGGCAAAGCCAGCTTCTGCGCCAGTGAAGACACCAGCAGCAACGAAGGTTGTCCCAACGACCGCGGTGGCCAAACCAATAAAAGCGGTGGCATCAAGGGCTGCAAAATTGGTGGGGCGCCGAGATTCGGTTTTGGCACGCAAGAACATTCGTGAATCTTTGGTTTCAGTTGCAGGCCTCATCGGGCGTCCCGTACGCGATAACGATGGCAGGGACTTGGGTAAATTGGTCGACATCGTTGTGCGACATGGCGAGGAAACCTATCCGGCTGTTTCGGGATTGATTGTGAAAGTCGGCGCTCGCAAATCATTTATTGATGGCGCTCGCATCTCGTTACTGACTAAAGATGAGATCCGTCTTTCTTCAACGAAAATTAACTTGCGCGAATACACACGCCGTCCGGGTGAATCTTTGTTGGATGCCGACGTGATTGATCACCAGATTGTGGATGTCGATGGTTTGCGCGTGGTGCGATCTGCCGATTTATATTTGGCGCCACTTGATCGCGAAATTCGCTTAGTGGGCGTGGATATTTCCTTTGTATCTTTCTTGCGCCGAGTTTTTCCTGGCACGATTCGACGTCGCCCAACTCCGGATCGCGTTGTCGACTGGGCAACTGTTGCATCACTGGCAGATGGCACCGGACAAGTTCGCACCGCGGGACCTCGGTCGGCGCTTGGGCAATTGCGTCCTGCTGACTTAGCGGACTTAATTGAAGACTTGGTAGGTCGCGAACAAGGCGCATTGATCGAACTTCTTGATCCAGATCTTGCAGCAGATGTGCTGGAGGAAATGGAAGATGAAGATTTGCAAGGTTTGCTCCGTGGACTCTCAGCCGAGAGAGCTGCCGAACTTTTAACACGCATGGAACCAGATGAGAGCGCCGAGGTACTGCGCGACCTTGATGACGAACACCGCGAATCCATTCTTGATGCGATGGCCGATGAAACGGCAAAGGCTTTGCGTACTTTGGTTTCCTTCGATGAAACTCTTGCGGGTGGCGTGATGACAACGCACATGGTTATTTGTCGCGAGAGCGATACCGTGGCAAAGGCTTTGGCGCTGCTTGTGAAAAACAGAGAGCGCGATATTTCTGATGGCGTTGTTGTTGTGGATGCAAAAGGAAAGTTGCTCGATCACATTCAGATGATTGAACTCGTCTCCACAAAATCCACCGCGCTATTGAAAACCTTGATCGGTGCACCGCTGCCAATGGCGATCGCAATTGACGCTCATTTGAATGAAGTTATTGACGAATTTTCTAACAACCGTGGTTCATCCATTGTTGTTGTCGATGCAACGAATAAGCCAGTGGGGCGCATCATGGCAGATGACTTGGTCGATGCTCTGGTCGAGCGAACCGAACGCCGGGGTTTTGCTCAAGGAAGTGGCGCGCTGACATGAGTGTAGAAAAGGGCGAGAAAATCGTTGACGAGGTAAAGGTAAAGAAGGGCGTGAAGGTCGCTGTTCCGTCCCCTCGTAAAATTCGCATTGCAGCATTTCTTGCCGTTATGGGCCCAGGAATTATCGCTGGCTTATCCGATGATGATCCAGCAGGCATTACGACCTATTCGCAACTGGGTGCGCACTATGGCTACCGATTGTTGTGGGTACTTGTGCTGTCCACCCTCGCGTTGATTCTTTTTCAAGATCTTGGTGCGCGCATTGGCGTTGTTACACGTCAAGGACTTATTGGTTTGGTGCGCCAAAAATATGGTGCGCGCTCTGGTGTATTTAGCGCATCATCTTTAATTCTTGCCAACATCGGAACTATGACGGCAGAGTTCGCTGGTATTGCTGCGGCCGGACAACTTTTCCATGTATCTAAATTTATTTCAGTTCCCATTGCAGCTTTGCTCGTAACGTTCTTGGTATTGCGTGGATCCTTTGGCCGCGTAGAGAAAGTTTTCTTCTTGCTCTCTGCAGTATTTCTTTCCTACGTCCTTGCAGGATTTATGGCACATCCTGATTGGGGTCAAGCACTCCACGGAATGGTTGTTCCATCTATGCCATTTACTCGCGATGCGATATTTATTGCGACTGCAACTTTGGGTACAACCCTTGCACCATGGGGACTCGCATTTATTCAATCTTACGCCGTTGACAAGCGTCTCACTCGCGATGATTTACGGTTGCTGCGCGTGGATGTATGGACAGGTTCTTTGCTCACCGGTGTTATTGGTTTCTTCGTCGTCATTACTTGCGCAGCCACTCTCAATAAACAAGGCATCACAAATATCACCGACGCCGCGCAAGCTGCTGCTGCGCTCAAACCACTTGCCGGAACTCTTGCTAAAGATTTATTTGCGATTGGTCTTATTGGCGCCGCGCTACTTGCGGCATCGATCTTGCCTTTATCAACTGCGTATTCAGTCAGTGATCTCACCGGTCGCCCTGCCGCGCTCGATGATGGATATACAGAAGCGCCGCTCTTTTATGGAACATTCGCGGCCATCACAGTTATTGCTGCAGGGCTTGTCTTATTGCCGGGTGCACCACTGGTAACAATCTTGATTTGGACGCAGGTGCTTAATGCCATCTTGTTGTTACCGCTACTTTTCTACATGTTTGGAATTTCACGAGATAAGCGCCTTATGGGCGAATTCAGCGCGACAAAGAATATGCAAGCCGTTTACATGGCCATCATTGCGATGGTGGGAGTATGCGTAAGTTGCATGCTCTGGTTCACCTTCGTTCGCTAATTCTTTTCTTTCTCGGCCTCATCGGCTTCACGGGCCAACGCTTCAAGATCTGGACGTGGAATCTTTGGCATATCTCCCTTAAGTAATCTGCGCCATAAGTAAATGGCAATGGCGCCAAAGAATGGCCATTCAAATGTGTAGACCCATGCGCGCCAATTTCCGTGTTGTGCGCGACCAAATTCAAACCACCCCGCCCACAAACA
>CAIYRR010000116.1 GCA_903928745.1 uncultured Actinomycetes bacterium
CCCCTCAGAGGAGGTCACCTGCACATTGGTGGCCCATGATTTCGATAAGAACGTGATCGGCGAGATCAACGATCTCTTTGCTCCAGGAGCCTCACATATGGAGAAAACGACCCTTATTGCCACCCGAAATACGCCTGTAAACGCAGGCATCTCGCGCTGTTGGCTCTCAACACAGTAGCCTTCGCAGACTTATGACTACTCAGACATGGCTTACCCAAGAGGCTGCAGACCGCCTTCGTGGAGAACTCGAGACCCTAGAAACGACGGGGCGTACTGAGATCATCAAGAAAATTGAAACAGCACGCGCCGAGGGAGATCTCAAAGAGAACGGCGGGTATCACGCCGCGCGTGAAGAACAAGGAAAAATGGAAGCGCGTATTCGCCAGTTAAAACACATGCTGGAGCATTCTCATATTGGTGCACCGCCAGCTGGTGAATCAGGATTTGTTGGCGCAGGCATGGTGATCACTGCTGACATCGGTGGCGAGGAAATTAAATTCTTACTGGGCTCACGCGAAATCGCATCAGGAGATCTTGATGTGTACAGCGAAAAGTCACCATTGGGCGCGGCAGTGCTCGGTGCAAAGATTGGTGACACGGTCACGTACAAATCTCCAAAGGGAGCAGAGATTAAAGTAGCGATTCTCGAGGCCGAGTTCTACGCCTAATTAACTTCTTTTCTTAATTCCTCCGCGCGCACGTTTCTACAATTCTCCTCGGGTGAATCACTTACTTCTTGTTCGCGTGTGAATATTTACGAACACTCAACGGTACAAAGATTGCCAAGATAACAACCATGTAAATCAATGACATCGTTAATGGGTGTTGGCTTGGAAATGAATTTGCAGTGGCGCCGAAGTGATTTTGTAATCCGAAGAGTTCGCGACAGGCGGCAACCATTGTCGAGACCGGATTCCATTCGGCAACGTATTGAAGTGGCCGTGGCATTCCTGTAGTTGGCGCAAATGCATTGGATAAAAATGTCAGCGGGAAAGTGATCAAGAAGCTCAAGTTCTGGACTACTCGTGCATCGCGCGCAGAGAGTCCGGCAAAGATTCCAACCCAAGAGAGCGAATAACCAAAGGCCAACAAGAAGATAAATGCCAGGCCGATTTTGAAGATGCCAGATGATGGACGCCAGCCAACAATGAATCCTGCAATACCCATAACCGCAAGAACAACAACATTGAGTAAGCCATCGCCTAACGTGCGACCAAAGACCAACGCTGAACGAGAGATAGGTAGCGACCTAAAGCGATCAATCAATCCCTTGGTCATATCTTCGGCCAGACCAGAAGCGGTGGCAGCCAACGTAAAAGCAGTTGTTTGCACGAAGATTCCGGGCATCAGGAGTTGTACATACCCGCCTGGGTCTCCCGTGGCGATTGAGCCGCCAAAGACGTAGCGAAAGAGAAGGACGAACATAACGGGCTGAATAGTTGAGAAAATCAGGACTTCAGGCACCCTCGCTAATTGAAGGAGTTGGCGCTTGGTAATAATCAGAGCATCCATTAGTGCGTTCATGATTGTGCTCCTTTCTTCTTGCTCGACTTCTTCTCGTTGCTTTTCTTATCTTTCTTTTTGGCGCGAGCACTATCTGTCACGACCACTTGATCTTCGGCAACGTGACCCGTGAGTTCCATAAAGACGTCATCCAGTGATGGGCGCTTTAGCGCAACATCCAAAGGATGGATACCACCTGCATCGAGAAGACGTAAAACTTCAATTAGAGCAGTTGCACCTGTAGTGACAGGGGCTGAAACTTTGCGAAGTCCCTCATCCAAAGATGCAGCATGCCCACTGACTTTTGCAACCGCTTCCATCGTTACAGAAATATGTGCGGCATCGACAACAACTTCTAAACGCTCACCGCCCACTTGTTTCTTCAGCGCATCAGATGTACCGCGTGCAATAACTTTTCCGTGATCGACAACAACGATGTCATCGGCAAGTTGATCAGCCTCATCCAAATATTGAGTCGTCAGTAACAAAGTGACTCCACCTTTTACTAATTCTTCAATCACTCCCCACATTTCCTGACGACCACGAGGGTCAAGTCCTGTTGTGGGTTCATCAAGAAAGAGAACTTTTGGTTGAACAATCAGTGAGGCAGCTAAATCAAGGCGACGACGCATTCCACCTGAATACGTTTTGATTGGACGGCGAGCGCTGTCGGTCAGAGAAAAACGTTCGAGCAATTCATCGGCACGTGTTACGGATGCTTTCTTACCTAAGTGATAGAGGCGACCAAACATCACCAAGTTGTCCCAACCAGTTAACGTCTCATCAACGGCTGCATATTGGCCCGAAAGTCCAATAATCTCGCGCACCTTCTCAGGATGCTTCAGCACATCAATACCGCCAACAGTGGCGCTTCCTGAGTCTGGAGTGAGAAGAGTGGTGAGAACGCGCACGACAGTGGTCTTGCCTGCGCCATTGGGCCCAAGAACGCTGAGAACAGTGCCCTCCTCGACATCCAAACTGAGATCGTTAAGAGCTTTGACCTCGCCATTGCGATAGGTCCTGACCAGATGTTCTGCGACGATGGATTTCACAGGGTAAAGTTACCCTTCTAGTTGAAGATTCAAATACCTGGCTCGCCAGGGTGAATTCCCCTGACTTTGCCTAAGAAAAACTGCGCTCGTTTATCTGAAAGGTAATAAATGTCCAAGCACGTCGCCGCAACCGGAGCACCAGCCAAAGCCCATACCCACCGCGAGATCATGATCATCTTGAGCGGTTTGATGACGGGCCTGCTACTGGCAGCGCTAGATCAGACCATTGTCTCCACCGCTCTTAAGACCATCGTGATCGATCTGGGTGGCCTTAAGGAATACACCTGGGTTGTGACGGCTTACCTTCTTACTTCAACTGC
>CAIYRR010000117.1 GCA_903928745.1 uncultured Actinomycetes bacterium
GCGTGCGGTTACAAAGAAACCTGTAAAGAAGATCAAGCCAACTAAGACTTCATCAACAAAAGCATCCTCAGCAAATACATCTCCAACCAAGTCATCTAACAAAACTTCATCTACCTCCGCACCATCCTCAACTAAAGCGAGCAAGAAATAATCGCGATGAATGTTTTTGATGAATTAGTGGGTCAGCAACACATTGTGAAATCACTCCAGGATGCAGTGACCGCATCGCGCACGGGTGAGGAAACACAAGAGATGACGCACGCATGGTTATTTACTGGCCCTCCCGGCAGTGGGCGCTCCAGCGCAGCTGTTGCATTTGCCGCAGCCCTGATCTGCCCAAACAACGGATGTGGCACCTGCATTGATTGCCGTACTGCAATGGCCGGCGGACATGCCGATGTAGAGATCATTCGCACCGAAGGTTTATCCATCAAGATTGATGAAGTGCGCGAGCTCCTACAACGCGTTGCGTGGTCACCCAGTGTTGGTGGCTGGCGCGTTGTTGTCATGGAGGATGCCGACCGCCTTACAGAATCTGCAGCGAACGCGATGCTCAAGGCCATTGAAGAACCTGGCACCCGCACCGTCTGGTTGCTCTGTGCCCCAACCCTGCATGATGTTTTGCCCACGATTCGATCCCGCTGTCGCCACCTGCAATTGCGCACACCCAGCACTGATGCGGTGGCCGAAGTCCTTACCCGCCGCTATGACATTTCCCCCGGCATGGCAGATTTCGCAGCCCGCGTGAGCCAAGGACATATCGGGCGCGCTCGCCACTTAGCCACCGATGAATCCATTCGCGGACGTCGCAACACCATCATGAAATTACCGCTCACGATCACCGACATTGCTTCGGCCTTTAAAGCTGCCGCCACATTGGTGGAATTAGCCACCGAGGAAGCCAATACGCAATCAGAGGCGCGAGATGAAAAGGAATCTCAAGAGTTAGCCCAGGCGTGGGGTCAGGGCGCCACAGGGCGCGGTATGGCCACGGGTGGATCGAAGGCGTTGAAAGAATTAGAGAAAGAGCAAAAGTCTCGTGCAACGCGCATGGTGCGCGATTCATTAGATGGCGCGCTCCTTGATATCGCAACGTTGTATCGCGATGTCATGATGGTGCAAGCCACGAATGCGACGAACGGTACACAAGAAACAAATAGTGCAAACAGTGCGGGGGCAACCACCCCATCAGCTGTTGATTGCCTCACCCAATCTTTAATCAACAAGGAATTAGCGGGGGAGATTGCGGCGCTCGCAGATCGTCTACCGCCACATGCAACAGTGGAGAAGATCAACGCAATCATGAAAGCGCGGACCAACTTAAGTTTCAATGCTGCGCCACTTCTTACTATCGAAGCTTTGATGTGCGCTCTTGCTTAAGAAAACATTCAAAACTTTTGCGCTTCTTCTCACTCTTATTGCTGGATCAATTCTCCCTGCAGATGCTTCCGTAAACACTTCTTCTCGCGTAAATCTCGCTTCACTTGCAACAGCTACAACACCTAGCGCACCGACCACGTTGAGCGGTTACCAATCACAAAAACTTACTTGGAAGACATGTAATGACTATTTCCAATGCGCCACCCTTGTTGTTCCCATTGATTACTCCAATCTCAAGATCGGTTCATTCAACATCGGTGTATTGCGTTATAAAGCTAATAATCAGAAGGCGCGACTTGGTTCACTGGTGATTAACCCGGGCGGCCCAGGTGCCTCAGGCATTGATTATGCAATGGCTGCCGAATACATCTTTAGTCCCGACATTCTTGATAGATACGACATTGTTGGTTTTGACCCTCGAGGCGTTGGCAAAAGTGCACCAATTCACTGTCTGACCGATAAAGAAACAGATGCTTCCTACGCATCCGATAGCAAGCCCGATAGCGCCGCAGAACTAAAAGCGATACTGACCGAGTCCAAGAGTTATGTCGCCAAATGCCAAGCACATACGCCTAACATCATGCACTTCAGCACCACCGATGCTACAAGAGATATGGATGTACTTCGTGCAGCGCTGGGGGATTCCAAACTCAATTACGTTGGCAAGAGCTACGGCACATATATGGGGACTTTGTACGCCAAACTATTTCCACTAAACGTCGGTCGAGTTGTTCTTGACGGAGCCATTGACCCCAATGCCAGTAGTCGTGATCAAAACTTGGTACAGGCCATTGGTTTTGATCACGCACTGAATGCATTCATCGCCGATTGCTTTACGCGCCGAGATTGCCCGCTCAATTCTTCTTCCGGTGCTCAGATTCTTAATACTTCATACAGCACCAACGCACATTCCTCTGCGATCAAGGTTTCGGGCGCCAATCAATCCTCAAAACAATCAATAGACAACTCATCAAATCTAGATCGCGCCGTGGCGACTCCTAAACAAATAGCTGCCGGTGCCACACAATTCATAGCGCTCTTTAAATCGACTTCACTCAAACCATTAATAAGCAGGTCACACCGCGCAGTTACTGAATCTCTGGTTGTCCTCGGTACGGCATCCGCTCTTTATGACAATGCATCAGGATGGCCACAACTTCGGACCGCTCTAAAGGAAGCAAAGTCGGGCAACGGCACAACTTTCTTAGATCTTGCAGACCAATACAGTCAACGCAATCCCAACGGCACCTACGCCAATAATGAGTCCGATGCCTCTTTAGTTATTGATTGTTTAGATTGGCATGATTCACGCAC
>CAIYRR010000118.1 GCA_903928745.1 uncultured Actinomycetes bacterium
ACCTTCCTCTCCCTCTTGCATTTCCTCGCTCAGATCTAAAGTTGGATTAATCAAATGTCCAAGTGCTTCGTCCACATCCCAAACGAAAACCCTTAAGGGGACTCCAATCTGTGGCGCAGCCAGGCCCGCTCCGGGGGCATCTAGCATCGTCTCCGTTAAGTCAGCGACTAAATTCCGCAATTCCTTATCGAAATCGATAACAGCACTGGCTGGTGTCACCAGCACTGGATCGCCAAAGAGGCGAATCGGTTGAATAGGCATGGGGGCGATACTACCAACTAGGAAAGCGAATACGGATCCACGCGCATATCGAGCAAATCTTTTCGAGAAATATTTCTTCTCTTCTGCAATTCATGGAGAAAATCCACCAACAAATCAGCTTCATTAACCGCTACCGCAAGGGAGAGACGGGAAATATCTCCCGACCCAGCATGCGGGCCAATCATGCGGGTCGATTTGGGAATTCTGCCTTCGGCTATTGCTTTCTCTAAACCATTTTTGAGAGAAAATGCCTCTTTGGTCGCGCACTCAATCACTATGTATCTATATGACGGCGGTAGTTGAAGTTCCTGTCGCTCCTGCAACTCCTTGCGAATCATGGGAGCGCAGTTCCAACGCGTTAATGCACCGACAATGGGATGAACTGGATCAATAACAATTCCGATTTCACATCCCTCGGTGACCAAAGATGCGGTGGCCAGGAATGTTTCGCGAGCACTCTCTTGTGTACGTAGATGCGTATGTGCAAAAAACCGCAATCCTTCCAGAAGAATCACTGCGGCATAACCGCCTTCAACACCAGGCTGCGCGCCACTTGTTGCAAGAACTAATGAGGGTGCGTGCACAACCGTTTCGATAATGTGGTCGCCTGATGAATTTACTACGGGATAGTTTGGAAAAGCTCTTCCAACCTCCTCAGCGAAGCGATCGATACCGCGAGCGGCGACGAACACCTCATCTGATTGACACCAAGTGCAATGCCAATCCTCATATTTCTTGAAGCAGATGACACATTGTGGCGGCGCAATCTTGCTGGCCTTGCTCAAACGACCTCCGCACTCGCAGATTGAGATATTTCTGCATTTTCGGCATAAAACTGCGTTTCCATAACCTTTCCTTGGTACAAGAAAAAGGACTGGTCCCGTTTTTAGTGCCTTGCGCACGACTCCGAAAATCTTGCTTGGCAGTAATTCACCCAATTTCGAATCCACCGCGACAACTTTCATAGATTGCTGTGAATTGGATACGCCGAGCCATCCGGATTCGATTAACCGCGCTAACTCTAGAGAAGGCGCATAGCCGGCATAAATAATATTTGTACCTTCCACTTGAGTACGCAGAAGTGCAACGTCTCTTACATTCCAACCCGGTACTCGTGGTTCGTAATATTGTTCGGAAGAATCCTCATAAATTATCGCCGTGGAACCTGATTCCATAGGAGTGAAAACGGCGCCACGTAACCCAACGCCAATTCTAGTAATCCCCCGAGTCATCCTTAAGTAATCTCGATAGCGATTACTTCGCACGTTGTGACCATCTAAACGTCCAACATTTTCGCCAAATACTTTCCCCAACTGATCAAGAACACGTATGAGCATCCGCTCATCAGGAACAATGACGAGCACTTGGCCATATTTCACCCGCTCAACGGCAAGTTTGGCTAAGAGAAGTGATGCATCAAGAGAGGGTGGCAGCATCCAGTAGGACTTGACTTGCTCCTTCTTGAAAGCCTCGGGAACGCTTTGATGTGTGGATTTTTGGTAATGAAATGGAAGAGTTACAAAATCCTCTTTATCGACCGCCGCAACTCTGGGCGGAATTGCACTTCGGATTACGTCATAAGGATTGCTCCCCCACCTACGTGCGGTTGCTCTGATCAATGCCAGACTTTGAATGTTTGTAACAGGGTGGGGTGAAATCAATTTGATGATTTGCTTGAGCCGGGCCGTACTGCTCGATTCTGCAACTCGGTCACAGATAATGCCTTCGGTTTGTCCGTGACCAAATTCAACTTGAACACGGCAACCAATAAGATCTAAATGAGAAAGATGTTCAGGAATTTCATAATCGTAGGTGTCATCTAGATGGTAAACGCCTGTATCCACCAATACTTTGGCAATAGGTAGATGGGTAGCGACAGCCGATGGAGATGACTGCCCAATTTGTGCCCGCAGTTTCAGCGGTCGTGGAGTGACCACGATCGGCGATTTAGTGCGCCGCAGCGCGTAGAGCGTCGACTCGGTTGGTAGCTTCCCACGAAAATTCTGGGAGCTCACGGCCAAAGTGTCCGTAAGCGCTCGTTAACGAGTAAATAGGACGCAACAAGTTCAAATCTCGAATGATCGCAGCTGGACGCAAATCGAATACAGAAAGTACGGCATCCTGAATCTTTGAAACAGGAATAGTTTCGGTACCGAAAGTTTCCACGAAGAGACCAACTGGATGAGCCTTACCGATTGCATAGGCAACTTGAACCTCGCAACGTCGTGCAAGTCCTGAAGCAACAACGTTCTTGGCAACCCAGCGCATTGCATATGCGGCAGAGCGATCTACCTTCGAAGGATCTTTTCCGCTGAAGGCTCCCCCACCGTGACGTGCCATGCCACCATAAGTATCAACGATAATTTTGCGGCCAGTTAATCCCGCATCGCCCATGGGGCCACCAATAACAAAACGGCCAGTTGGGTTGATCAAGATTTTCAAATCTCTACGTGGCAAATCCACCATTGCCAAAATTGGATCAATGACCTTTGCTATGACATCAGCAGTCAAGGTGGTAGCAACATCTACATCTGGTGAATGTTGACTTGAAATCACAATCGTATCCAGCGCGATTGCGCGGTCACCGTCATAAGCGATAGTTACTTGAGTCTTTCCGTCTGGACGAAGGTATCCGAGTTCTCCACTCTTTCGCACGGCAGAGAGTTGCTGAGCTAATTTGTGCGCCAAAGAAATCGGCAATGGCATCAATTCTTTTGTGTCATCACATGCATATCCGAACATCAAGCCTTGGTCGCCTGCGCCTTGAAGATCTAGAGGGTCCACCGAAGATGAAACGCGATTCTCGTAAGCGTCATCTACGCCTTGTGCGATGTCTTGCGATTGCTGTCCGATAGAAATCGAAACACCGCATGTATTGCCATCAAAACCTTTTTCGGATGAGTCATAACCGATCGCTAAAACTTTATCTCGCACAATTCCCATAACATCTGCGTATCCATCTGTAGTTACTTCACCGGCAACATGCACCTGACCCGTTGTGATCAGGGTTTCTACGGCGACACGACTAGATGGATCCTGCAAGAGGAGAGAGTCAAGAATTGAGTCAGAAATCTGATCAGCAATCTTGTCTGGATGACCTTCAGTTACGGATTCAGAGGTGAAGAGGCGTTGTGACATTGGGTTAACCTATCTGAAGTAGGAGCTGGTCGAGTAATACATTAGCCAACGTGTCTTTTGTGACATTTTCAACGACCTTCAGAACGCCATCTGGACCTATGACTGTTCCTGAAGTGAAATCACTGCCGAATATGCCGCCATGGGAAACATCATTGGCGTAAATGAGATCTAGGCCTTTCGCCTCAAGTTTGAGCGAAGCATTAGCTTCCAAATTCTGAGTTTCAGCGGCAAAACCGATGATTTTCTGATCTACTCGTTTGCTGGCTTTCAAGCCCACCAGTAAATCCGGATTCTGTATGAGAAGAATTTCCTTGAGTGATTCCTTCTTAATCTTCTCGCCGCTTGTTTGCGCTGGTTTGGCATCTGCAACTGCTGCGCACATAATCAGAACGTCGTTGCTGGGGAATTCGTTTTCAAGTGCCTTACCCAGCTCATCAGCGCTCTCAACATGAGTGATCTGCACACCCGGTAAAACAGCGCCATCGCAATTTGCTGCGATCAAGTGAACAACTGCTCCACGATCTGCTGC
>CAIYRR010000119.1 GCA_903928745.1 uncultured Actinomycetes bacterium
ATACAAGGAGCTTATGTTTCTGAACGCGAAATAGAAGTGGTCGTCAATCACGTGAAGGGACAACTCTCTCCGCGTTATCGCACCGATGTCACCGCACCAGCTGCGAGAACTTTGGGCGGTGGGGATACCGAGATAGGCGATGACATCGAACTTCTCTTGCAAGCGGTTCATCTAGTAGTGACAACACAGTTTGGTTCGACCTCGATGTTGCAGCGCAAACTTCGGGTGGGCTTTGCAAAAGCTGGGCGCTTGATGGATCTCATGGAGTCGCGGGGAATTGTTGGACCTTCAGAAGGTTCGAAGGCTCGCGTGGTGTTGGTGAAAGTGGAAGATCTGGAAGATGTTCTGGACACGATTCATGATTAGGTGCTTTGTTCTCTGAGGGGTTAATTGTCTGGGTGATTTAAGACATTGTTCACCGATTGACTTCCAATTTGAGAGACTTCGGGGCTACCCTTGGTTCTCACGGGTACACCGAATTGGTTGTTAGAGGATTTTTATGTCGCTGGGCTCTTTGCTAAAACAGGCACGTACAGGTGCTGGCTTGAGCCTTGACGATCTCGCTGCGCGAACAAGTATTCGGGTTGAACTTATTCGCGATTTTGAAAGTGATGACTTCTCTAAATCAGGTGGAGAGACTTACGCGCGAGGGCATGTAAGAATTTTGGCGAATGCTCTTGGGGTTGCACCTTCCATTTTTCTTGATGCCTATGGCGAGGAACACTCTGTCACTAAACGTGCAATGTCAGAGATGCTCATAGAGAACAACGTCATGATTGCACCGAGTGAGAAACCTAGAGTTTCGTTGAAGACACTCTCGATAATTTCTGCGAGCGCAGTATTCGTTATCGTTGCCGGGCAAATTATTGTGACGAATTTTCATTCAACTCAAACAGTCACTGCAAAAGCGAAACCATCGGTATCGGTATCGGCATCCGCATCGGCAACTCCCTCATCGATTCCCTCATCGAGTGGCTCTGCGAGTACTACAACCACTGCTGCAGTGAATGTTTCCGTTACTGCCTCTCGGGGTAAATCATGGATCTTTGTAACAGATTCACTTGGAGGAAAGATTTTCTCTGGTCAACTCTCGCAAGGCCAGAACCAACTCTTTAGTAATGAAAATCCCATCACGATTCGTTTCGGCAATGCTGGAGCCGTTGATGTGACAGTAAATGGGGCAGTGATTCCATCACTGGGGGCCAATGGAGAGGTCATAGATCGCACATTTGGTGCAAATTGAACCGTTGAGCCATATAACTCTGTATCATCACTGCAATGAATCGTACTGTTGCAGTCGTCACACTTGGCTGCGCAAGAAATGAAGTGGATTCTGAGGAGTTAGCCGGAAGGCTTGCCGCCGATGGCTGGACACTGGTCGATGATGTTGAATCAGCTTAAGTCGCTCTCGTCAATACATGTGGCTTTATCGAATCCGCGAAAAAGGATTCCATCGACGCCCTCCTTGAAGCTAATTCTTTAAAGGGTCACGGAACCACTCGCGCCGTTGTAGCAGTCGGATGTATGGCAGAGCGTTATGGTCAAGAGTTGGCCAACGCACTTCCCGAAGCCGATGCAATCTTGGGATTTGATGATTACAAAGACATCAGTGCCAGATTGCAAGCAATTGTCTCTGGCGAAAAACATTTTCCGCATACGCCTAAAGATCGCCGTGCGCTCTTGCCGATTTCTCCCGTGGAGCGCGCTGCAGTGCGCGACGCCGATTTTGCTTCCACTCTCGGGGGCGGTTCTCTCTTTCGCAAGAGATTAGGCAACGCACCTTGGGCACCTCTCAAAATTGCATCAGGATGCGACCGACGTTGTTCCTTTTGTGCAATTCCGTATTTCCGTGGTTCATTTGTTTCTCGCCGACCTACGGAAATCATCGAAGAAGCCAGATGGCTTGCAGAAAATGGAGTCAGTGAACTTTTCTTGGTGAGTGAAAATACGACCTCCTACGGTAAGGATCTCGGAGATTTGCGCCTCATGGAGAAGATTTTGCCCGACCTTGCAGCGATTGAAGGCGTTACAAGTATTCGATTGTCTTACTTGCAGCCGGCAGAAATGCGGCCATCTTTGCTGCAGGCGATGATCGAAACTGAAAAAGTTGTTCCGTATTTTGATCTTTCATTCCAGCATTCCAGCAGCTCAGTTCTTCGACGTATGCGACGCTTTGGAGATACGGAAAAATTCCTCCACTTAATTTCTCAAATTCGCGCCCTCTCGCCAGAGGCGGGAATTCGCTCCAATGTAATTGTTGGTTTTCCTGGTGAGACCGAAGAGGATTATCAAGAACTTGTTGAATTCATCAGTCAAGCAAATCTCGATGCGGTAGGTGTTTTTGGCTACTCCGATGAAGACAACACCGAAGCTTTAGATCTAGATGGAAAAGTGGATCCAGAAGTAATACGTCAGCGAGTTGATTCACTATCGACTCTTGTAGATGAACTTGTGAGCGAACGCGCAGCCCAACGTATAGGTCAAGAAGTTGTTGTGCTTATCGAAGATGAAGAGTTACAAGAAGGTCGCGCTGCCCATCAAGGACCCGAAGTGGATGGCACGACCTCATTCCTTGGAACGAAATTTAGTGTCGGGCAATATGTTCGCGCACACATTGTGGATTCCATGGGAGCAGATTTGATTGCCGAAGCCCTATGAGACGCACCTCGGAAATGAATTTGCCGAATTCGATTACGATATTAAGAATTTTACTTTTACCTCTGTGCGCGTATGCCTTATTTAAAAATGGGGGAGATGATTACACCTGGCGGATTATTGCTTGGTGGCTCTTCTTTACGGTGGGCATGACGGACATGTTGGATGGGAAATTGGCTCGAAGCCGCAATAGTGTGACTGAGTTTGGAAAATTACTTGACCCAATTGCTGACAAGGCCCTGATTGGTACCGCACTTGTTGGCCTTTCTATTTTAGGTCGCATGCCGTGGTGGATTACCGGGCTCATCCTTTTTCGTGAAATCGGGATTACGATCTACCGATTCGCAGTCATCAAGAACGGCGTCATTCCTGCTAACCGCGGAGGAAAGATTAAGGCCGCCTGCCAGGGATTTGGTGTGGGTTTCTACGTGATGCCACTTTCGCCAACGTTTTTTACAGCCCGCGATATTTTCATGTATGCGACGATTATTCTGACACTCGTTACGGGTGCCATGTACATAGTCGAATCGCGCAGAAAGTAAGAGGGTCTAATGTCTGATATCCAAAAAATTATTGATCACCTTCGCGATCGCGGTGAAACATTAAGTGTTGCCGAATCTCTTACGGGCGGAGGATTGGGCGCACACATCACGAGCGTTCCTGGTGCATCCGATGTATTTCTCGGGGGAGTGATTGCTTACAATGAAACCGTTAAGCAATCTTTATTGCATGTTCCTGGTGCAATGATTGAAGAATTTAGCGTCGTGAGCGAGGAAGTAGCGCAAGCCATGGCCAGCGCTGCACGCGCAGCGACGGGAGCAACGTGGGCAATCGCCACAACAGGGGTGGCAGGTCCTGGCCCATCCGATGGTCATGCCGCTGGAACTGTATGGGTAGCCATCGAGGGTCCCACGCCCAGCACTATCGCTCTAGAGCTACAAGGTGGACGTGAAGAGGTACGAAACGCCACTATTTCCAGCGCAATATCGGCTTTTTCGCGTATCCTTAGCACCCGAACGTAAACGAATATTTGAGGGGAGTACTGATGACGTTACTACGCACGCATATCGGCTACTCCTTGCGCGCTGCTCGTACTGCTCAGGGGCGCACACTTCGTAGCGTTGCCAGAGATGCTCGAGTCTCACTCGGATATTTATCTGAAGTGGAGCGCGGACAAAAAGAAGCATCATCAGAATTGCTCAATTCGATTTGTTCAGCTTTGGGATTGACTCTTTCATCCATCATGACCGATGTCGCTGTTGAACTCACCGCCCGAGAGGCCGTCACACTCACAGTTGTTGACGCTGCTTAAAAAGGGTGTCAGTTACTGATAATTCGCCTTACCGCCGTACCCGCATTGCAATTTTAGAGGGCACGAAATCTCTCTTAGCCGAACGTGGATTACGCGCTACAACAATGATCGATATCGCCGATGCATCCGAAGTTTCCAGAGCTACCTTGTACAACCACTTCAGAGATAAAGAAAGCGTCCTCAGAGCCCTTTTGGAATCAGAAGTCGAACGTCTTTGCCAAGTACTCACGAATGAATCCTTGGCCCAACTGTCCGTCGAGGTCTCATCAGACCCAGCACTTGCGATGCTTCGAAATACCGACCAGCAGGTACTTACTGACCTTTTCCGATCCGAAACCGATCCGCTTTGGCGCCAGATTGGTGACTCTTTGTACAGCGCCTTGGGTACGCAATTACGGGCACAATTGGCGGTGCGTTGGCTCATAGGGCAGGTTTTCGCCCCATTGACGCCCCATCAGAGCCACGAACAGGCGCTCGCTATCGGGGAAATCGCCTCTTCCTAAGTTCAGATCGCAGCTCAGCGATGCGGCGTGTCGCGCCTCTTTGCGTCCCTTCGAACAGATGTTCGGATACTCTACTCATACCCAACCAGAGCGGTTTCCACGACGCCGGCCCAGAGCCGATTCTCCCGTCAGTGGCCTTCCGTACCTTCTGGACCGTACCTAACGCCAGTAGAGGCGTTTGATTGAAAGGAAAAAAGTGGCTACTGAAAAAGCAACTGAAAAAGCAACAAATGATCGCACTAAAGCCCTAGACACTGCCCTTGCCCAAATTGAACGTCAATTCGGAAAAGGTGCGGTCATGAAAATGGGCGAGCGAGGAACACAACTTGTTGAAGTGATTCCTACGGGATCTATCAGCCTTGATATTGCACTCGGAATTGGCGGACTACCACGTGGCCGCATCGTGGAAATTTACGGACCAGAATCTTCAGGTAAAACAACTCTCGCACTTCACGCAATCGCCAATGCGCAACGTGCTGGTGGCATTGCAGCATTTATCGATGCAGAGCATGCCTTCGATGCAGAGTACGCAAAGAAGTTAGGCGTTGACATTGATGCCCTTCTTGTTTCACAACCAGATACTGGCGAACAAGCTCTCGAGATCATGGATATGTTGATTCGCTCTGGCGCACTCGACATTGTTGTTGTTGACTCGGTGGCAGCTCTTGTTCCTCGCGCAGAAATTGAAGGCGAGATGGGTGATTCTCATATGGGTCTCCAGGCGCGTTTGATGTCGCAGGCACTTCGTAAAATTACTGGCGCTCTTCATCAATCCAAAACAACTGCAATCTTTATCAACCAGTTGCGTGAGAAAATCGGTGTTTTCTTTGGTTCGCCAGAGACAACAACAGGCGGTAAGGCACTTAAGTTTTATGCATCAATCCGTTTAGATATTCGTCGCATTGAAACTCTCAAGGATGGCCAAGATGCAGTCGGAAACCGTACGCGCGTCAAGGTAGTCAAGAACAAGATGGCACCGCCATTTAAGCAAGCAGAATTCGACATTCTCTACGGTGTTGGAATCTCTCGCGAAGGTTCACTTCTTGATATCGGTGTAGATATCGGAATCGTTAAGAAGTCTGGCTCCTGGTACACCTACGAAGGCGACCAACTTGGTCAAGGTAAAGAGAACTCCCGTAACTTCCTTCTCGATAATCCAGATCTCGCTAATGACATTGAGAATCGCATCCGCGCGCACTTTGTGCCAACGCCTATTGATCCAGCACTCGTTGCTGCAGTCGATGAGGCAACTGCAGAGGTTGATTTCTAATTTCAACAGCCCAGATTGACGAAAGCTCCGACCCCTACTCAGTAGCTCAGACGATTGCTTTGATTGCACTCGCACCTCGAGCAAAGAGTAGGGGGGAGCTCTTCGATCACCTCAAAAAACGTGGCACAAGTGAAGATGTAGCCAACGCTGTTCTCTATCGTCTTCAGGAGCAAGGCTTTATCAATGATGAGGAATTTGCCCGCGCTTGGAGTGAATCTCGCCAACGTGCAAAGAAACTTTCCAAAAGGACCATTGCAACTGAATTACGTGCCAAAGGGGTTTCATCGGAGATTATCGAAATCGTCACCTCTGAAATTAATCAAGATGACGAGCACGCAGTTGCTCTTGAGTTAGCTAGTCGTAAATATCGCCCCATTGCACATTTGGATCCAGAAGTTATACGCAGACGCGTGCACGGGGCGATGGCCAGGCGAGGTTTTTCCTCCAGCACAATCAACGCTGTCATGCGAGAAATTGGCATTTAGTTTCGCCCCCTAAGATTCATACATGACTCGCACCTACAGCGTTGAAACATACGGCTGTCAGATGAATGTGCATGACTCCGAGCGAATTTCAGGGCTATTAGATGAAGCGGGCTATATCCCTGCAGTTGCGGGAGTGCAGGCAGATATTGTTGTTTTCAACACTTGCGCCGTTCGCGAAAATGCAGATAATAAACTTTATGGAAATTTAAGTTTTCTCGCCCCAGTAAAGAAACTCAATCCGCAGATGCAAATTGCGGTCGGAGGGTGTTTGGCCCAAAAAGATCAGGCGACAATCCTTAAGAAAGCACCCTATGTGGATGTGGTTTTTGGTACCCATAACGTTGGGTCATTGCCTGTTCTGCTTGAGAGGGCTCGCATCGAGGAAGAATCTCAAATTGAAATTCTGGAATCACTTGAGCATTTTCCTTCAACATTGCCTGCGAGACGTTTCTCCGCATTTTCTGCTTGGGTTTCGGTTTCGGTGGGGTGTAACAACACATGTACTTTCTGCATCGTGCCGACTCTTCGGGGAATAGAAAAAGATAGAGAAGCCTCTGACATCATGAAGGAAGTACGCACCCTTGTCGAGCACGGTGTTATCGAAATTACCTTGCTGGGTCAGAATGTAAATGCCTACGGTGTTGATTTTGGTGATCGCGAAGCATTCGCCAACCTTGTACGCGAATGCG
>CAIYRR010000120.1 GCA_903928745.1 uncultured Actinomycetes bacterium
AAACAGGGCGAACCATGAAATCTTTAAGCCAAACCGCAATATCGGCATTATTAATTTCATGGCCTGCAACAGGATTTTCTTTGGCGCTGACAATCTTGTCTACTGCGCGGGAAATCCACGACCCACCTTCGGCTCTCGCAGTTGCCAAAATACGCGAGCGGTGTACTTGCTCGGCAACGTTAGCTAAATGAAAGTAGGTACTAAATGCTCGCACCAATTGCACGGATTCTTCGACGCTGACGTTTGCGAGTAAGTCCGCGCCGCCACCTTCGCGCACTGCGCTACGGACTGCCTCAACGAGCTCGAGAAGTTGGATGCCCTCTTGTCGTACCAACGATTGACCTAATAGATCGCCCAGCTTTCGGACATCGCTGCGTAGTTCAGCATCATCGTTGAATTCACCAACGATTAAGTTCTCGGCAGACATGCGCTAATTATGCAGGTCTTTCTGCTCTAGACTCACATGTACCCCGTTCCAGGACCCTGGGACCTTTGTTCAATGGGGTGTCTTGGCATTTGTGCGGATGTTAGTGAAAGGAGGAGTCCATGCGCGGCCTCCTGCTTGCACTCAATCAATCGGCAGATATCACAACAGCGCTCTCAGAATCTCAGAGCACGGTTGCCCCTGCCTCGATCAATCCATTTCTCGTAGCCGTGAAAGCAAAAGAACGGCCACTGATTGTTGTCACGGCATCGAGTAGGGCAGCAGAAGATCTCGCCGCAGAACTGCGAACTCTTCACGATAATGTTTTTGAATTTCCTGCTTGGGAGACTCTGCCTCATGAGCGTTTGAGTCCGCGCAGTGACACTGTTGCCACTCGTATTCAGGCGCTCTATCAACTTGAAAGACCAGATCCTGCACAATCGCATTTAGTGATTGTGACTCCTGCCAGAGGTCTCATCCACCGTTTCATTTCTGACCTTGCGAAAACTCCCTTGATGGAACTCGAGATTGGTCAAGAACTCGGTCTTGAAACTCTCGTGCAACATCTAGGTGAGTTGGCATACGAGCGCACCGATCTTGTCGAGCGCCGAGGAGAATTTGCGGTGCGCGGCGGCATCGTTGACGTCTTCCTTCCCTTATCTGATCATCCGATTCGTGTGGATTTCTTTGGCGACGAAATCGAAGAACTTCACTATTTCGAAGTGGCCGATCAACGAACTTCGACTCCTGTAGTTGGAAAGATTGCCATTTACCCTTGCCGCGAACTTCTTTTGACTGATTCTGTAAGAGCACGTGCAGCAAGTCTGCCTGCCAAGTTTCCAGCTGCTAAAGAAGTGTGCGAAAGAATTGCTGAGGGGATTGTTACTGAAGTAATGGAATCACTGATTCCTCTATTAGTGGATAAACAAGAGAGCATCCTGGAAAGAGCGCTACCAAATACAGAAATAATCTTTCTCGATAAAGAGCGTATTCGTTCTCGCTCGGCAGATTTGTTAGCGACCAATAAAGAATTCCTAGCGGCTTCGTGGTCTAACGCTGCTAGCGGTGGGGTGTCACCACTTCATGATGGAGATGGCACCTATCTGTCATGGGATGAACTCATGCAGCAGATCTCGGATTTACATTTACCGGTTCAAAGTTTTAATTCATTCGGTAGCGATCTGGATGAGGACACCACTTTCCTAGATGTCACACCAGTAGAGCCGATGCGTGGCAACACTGACAAGGCAGTTGCACTTATTGCAGATTCTTTGGCGCAAAATCACACCGTTGTCTTCTCAGCCCTTGGCGCAGGTATGGCGGAGCGTTTTGCAGATGTATTCCGTAATGCTGATTTACCCGTGCGAATGGTGGCCGAACTCAAGAGCCAACCAGTGCATGGCACCGTCTATGTCACAACATCAAATCTCAGTCATGGTTTTCTTTCACATTCTGCTTCGTTATTACTCATCACTGAAAGAGACTTATCGGGCAATAAGGGAAGCGGAAAAGATGGCGACAGACTTCCATCAAGGAGAAAGCAGACGATTGATCCGCTGGAATTAAAAGCAGGGGATTACGTTGTCCATGAGCAACACGGTATCGGCCGATATGTTGAATTAGTTCATCGCACAACTGGCGCAATCACTCGCGAGTACTTGATCATCGAATATGCCTCTGCCAAGAGAGGAATGCCAGGTGACCGCATATTTGTACCCACTGATTCTTTAGAACAAGTAAGCAAATACATAGGCGGTGAAGCACCAACGGTGCATCGCATCGGTAGCGGTGATTGGCAAAAGGCTAAGGGCCGCGCACGCAAAGCTGTCCGCCAAATTGCAGGAGAACTTATCCGTCTTTACGCCGCTCGTACAAGTGCGCCAGGTTTTGCGTTCTCGCCTGACACACCGTGGCAACGCGAACTTGAAGATGCATTCTCTTATGTGGAGACAACTGATCAACTCTCCACGATCAACGAAGTTAAAGCTGATATGGAACGCCCGTACCCGATGGATCGCATTATTTGTGGGGATGTTGGGTATGGAAAGACGGAAATCGCAATCAGGGCTGCGTTTAAGGCGGTCCAAGATGGAAAGCAAGTCGCGGTGCTTGTGCCAACAACTTTGCTTGTTCAGCAACACAGCACAACTTTCTCTGAAAGATATTCAGGATTTCCAGTAAAGGTCGCTGGCCTTTCTCGTTTTAATACCGCCAAGGAAAGTAAAGATATTTTGACCGACCTTGCCGCAGGTTCGATTGATGTCATCATCGGCACTCATCGATTACTTTCCAACGATGTGCAATTTAGAGATCTTGGTCTTGTCATTGTTGACGAAGAGCAGCGATTTGGCGTTGAGCAGAAGGAATCGCTAAAGAAGTTACGTACCTCAGTCGATGTATTAGCAATGTCTGCAACTCCTATTCCGCGTACATTAGAAATGGCAGTCACCGGGATTAGGGAAATGTCCACCATCACCACGCCACCTGAGGATCGCCATCCGATTCTGACTTATGTCGGTGCAAGTGAAGAGGCGCAGATTTCGGCAGCTATTCGCCGAGAGTTACTTCGTGATGGACAGGTTTTCTATATTCACAACCGAGTGGAATCCATTGACCGCGCCGCATCGCGACTTCAAGAACTTATTCCTGAGGCACGCATCCGGGTAGCCCACGGACAAATGGGCGAACACATGTTGGAAGATGTCATCCTGGGATTCTGGGAACGCGATTTCGATGTTCTCGTCTGCACAACAATTGTTGAAAGCGGTCTTGATATTTCCAACGCAAATACGCTCATTGTTGAACGTGCAGATTTGTTTGGTTTATCTCAGCTCCATCAATTACGTGGACGAGTTGGCCGTGGCCGTGAACGCGCTTATGCATACTTCCTCTACCCAACCGATCAACCACTTTCTGAGTTAGCACATGATCGCCTCAAAACAATTGCGGCAAATACAGATCTCGGGTCGGGAATGCGCGTTGCGCTGAAGGATCTTGAAATTCGCGGCGCAGGCAATTTGCTCGGAGGAGAACAGTCGGGTCATATTGCCGATGTTGGTTTTGATCTGTACATGCGCATGGTTGGTGAAGCGGTTCAGGATTACAAAACCGGCATCATGGAAACGCAAGAGAAATCGCTAGAGTGCAAAGTTGAATTGCCAATCAATGCTCATTTATCTCACGACTATGTTCCCGGAGAACGATTGCGATTAGATCTCTATCGACGACTTGCCGATGTGCCCACGCCAGAGGCCGTTGAGGAAATTCGCGCCGAGCTCATAGATCGTTTTGGACCCCTGCCACTTGAGGCCGCTTTCTTATTGGGCGTCGCCGAACTTCGCGCCTTGGCAAAAGAGGTCAAACTCACTGAAGTGGTTATGCAAGGAAAATTCTTACGGCTTTCACCCGTAAAACTCCCAGAATCGCTGCAATTGCGCCTAACTCGCCTCTATCCGGGCTCTTTGTATAAGAGCGCTACCGGCACTTTATTGGTCGCCCTTCCAACGGGCCCGGCATGGTCACCGTCATCATCTGCGCCTGCGATGGTGGATACTTCTCTTCTAGCCTGGGTAACCGAGGCGATAAACACTCTTGTCAGGCCCGCCCTGGCACCGATCATGACAGCGAAGTTGTCACCGAAAGCGAGTACGACGTGAAGAGAATCATTGCCGTTCTAACTGTTGCCAGCGCCCTTTTGCTTAGCGGGTGTTCTCAAGTAGGCGTTGCTGCCTCTGTTGGATCTACCAAGATCACGCAGGCAACTGTGCAAAAGAGCATTGATACCGTTCTCTCCGAACGCAAGAAGGTCGACACAACTGGCATGACGCTAGATACGGGCGAAGCACTTAATCGCGGACAGATGCGCTTTCACTTGATGGCCGCTCTCTTGACCGCAGTTGGCACAGATGGAAAGTTCACTGTGACCAAAGCAGAAATCGATGCACGCCGCGCAACCATCATCACTCAGGTAGGCGGTGCTTCAGCACTTCCTAAGGCACTCGTTGGCGCAGGTATTGCTTCAGTTGATCTTGATTCTTATCTCAACCTCATTATTCTTTCTGAAAAACTTCAAGCCGCTGCTGTTTCTGCTGGTGTACCTCAGGCAAATACCGGTGCCGAAATTCAGAAGTTGATCATCGACAAAGCCAACAAACTTAAGGTCACAGTCAACCCACGTTACGGAGTATGGGATTCTGCAACCGGTGACATCGTTGCGGCAACACCTGCTGCTTCAGCAACTACACCATCACCTGCCGCAACTAAATGACCGAGTCCCACCTGCAACGTCTAGTTGCAGTGATGGACCAACTGCGATCACCGGGTGGATGCGTTTGGGATGCTGAACAAACTCACGAGTCTCTTCTCAAATTTCTTTTAGAAGAGTCTTACGAGTACATCGAAGCGGTAGAGACCAATGACCGCGAAGCAATGCAAGAAGAACTCGGCGACGTTTTGTTGCAGGTCTACTTCCATGCACGAATGGCGCAGGAACATCCAACGCATCCATTTTCGATAGAGGATGTTGCAGAGACGGTTGCTGACAAATTAATCCGCAGACATCCACATGTATTCGCCGATGTAAAAGTTTCATCCAGCGATGAAGTACTTGAAAACTGGGAAGCACTGAAGGCACTTGAAAAAGGGCGAACATCTGCTGTCGATGGCGTACCGATTGCACAACCGGCACTCACGCTCGTAACGAAATTGCTCTATCGTGCCGAGAAGAATCGCCTGGCACTTAATTTGCCTCAAGAAATTTCTACCCCAGCAGCCCCAACCGAAGAAGCTGTAGGAGAAGTTCTCCTTGCAACAATTGCATGGGCAACATCCAATGGAATTGATCCAGAAGGTGCACTTCGTGGAGTCTCACGCGCGCTTATGGCGCAGATTGCAGAGATAGAAAGTACCCCTGGCGCGGTAGGATAGGAACGCAATCAACGTTGATTTTGCGCTCAAAATTAGAACATTATTGATTTATAGGGAGATACAACGTGGCCATTATTGAAATCCTCGGAGCTCGTGAAATTCTTGATTCCCGTGGCAATCCAACGGTTGAAGTCGAGATCGCACTTGAGGATGGAACTCAGGCTCGCGCTGCAGTTCCCAGTGGCGCATCCACTGGAGCTTTCGAAGCATCCGAACTTCGCGATGGCGGAACCCGTTACGGTGGCAAAGGCGTTGAAAAAGCAGTCGCATTTATCATGGACGAAATTGCACCCAACATCATTGGCCTTGATGCACAAGACCAACGCCTCGTTGATGATGTCTTAATCGCACTCGATGGCACACCCAACAAATCTCGCTTAGGTGCTAACTCACTTCTTGGTGCATCACTTGCTGTTGCTAAGGCTGCCGCAGAAAGCGCCGACCTTTCACTCTTTCGCTACCTCGGTGGCCCAAACGCACACTTGCTACCCGTACCAATGATGAACATTCTCAACGGTGGTGCACATGCTGATACCAACGTTGATATTCAAGAATTTATGATTGCTCCAATTGGTGCACCAACATTCAAGGAAGCACTTCGCTGGGGCGCAGAGATTTATCATGCACTCAAAGCAGTATTGAAAAAGCGTGGTCTTGCAACAAGTGTTGGCGACGAAGGTGGATTTGCACCAAACCTAGATAGCAACCGTGCGGCACTGGATCTCATCATCGAAGCAATCACCGCTGCCGGATTTGTCCCAGGAAAAGATATTGCACTTGCAATGGATGTTGCTGCTACTGAATTCTACAAAGATGGTTCTTACACATTCGAAGGATCACAACGTACTTCGGCAGAGATGATTGCTTACTACGCCGAACTTGTTGAGGCTTACCCACTTGTTTCAATTGAAGATCCACTAGATGAAGAGGATTGGGCAGGTTGGGCAGCAATGACTCAATCACTCGGAAGCAAAGTCCAGATTGTTGGAGATGATCTCTTCGTAACAAATCCAGTTCGCTTAGCAAAAGGAATTGCAGCAAACACTGCAAACGCACTTCTTGTTAAGGTCAACCAAATTGGAACACTGACTGAAACTCTTGACGCAGTTGAGATGGCACATCGCGCGGGCTATCGCACGATGTTGAGTCACCGATCTGGTGAAACAGAAGACACAACTATTGCCGATCTTGCAGTTGCAACTAACTGCGGACAAATCAAGACGGGTGCACCTGCACGTACCGAGCGCGTAGCCAAGTACAACCAACTTCTTCGCATCGAAGAAGAATTAGGCGAAGGCGCACGTTATGCCGGCCGCGACGCTTTCCCACGATTTAGCGCGTAAAACCTAAAGAAATGGCTCGCTCTCGCACTTCCTCCAAACGCCAACCCAGCTATGGGCGTCGCGGCAATGGACGAGTCATGGCATTAGCGGTCATTCTCTTTTTACTGGCACTCACCTTGGCACCGCCTACCCAAAGATACTTTGCACAGCGTGCGCAGATCAGTGCCCTTCAAGCCCAAGTGGCTTCTAGTACTGAGGCCCTCAAGCAAGCAGAGGCCGACTTACAAAAATGGAAAGATCCGCAATTTATTAAGTCACAAGCACGTGAACGATTGCATTTCATTTTGCCAGGAGAGCGTCAATACATTGTTACGACTCCTTCTGATTCCACTAACCCCCAAGCAACCACTGCAGTCTCTAAAGATTTACCTGCTGGCTTGCCTTGGTACAAGCGACTCATCTCATCCATCACGGAGACCGGCCCTAAGTGAGTAATGAAAAAACAGCAACATCTGATGATCTTGCCTGTATTCAAACTCAATTAGGTCGCACACCTCGCAACGTTCATGCAATTGCTTATCGGTGCCCATGCGGAAAACCAGCAGTTGTTGAAACAGAACCACGACTGGGTGACGGCACACCTTTTCCCACATTTTTCTACGCCACCTGCCCTCGTCTCACGGGCGCGATTTCTACATTGGAATCCACCGGGTTGATGGTGGATATGAATAATCGCTTAGCAACAGATGCCGAACTTGGCGGGGCGTATGCCGCCGCGCATGATGATTACATCGCAGCGCGTACTGCACTAGGTGTTGAAGTACCAGAATTAAAAGATATTTCTGCAGGAGGAATGCCAGACCGCGTGAAATGTTTGCATTCACTCGTTGCGCATTCATTAGCTGCCGGTCCTGATGTAAATCCATTTGGTGATGAAGCTTTAGCTAAGTTACCCAAGTGGTGGGAAGTCCAACCTTGCAGCGAGGTTGAGTAATGCGAGTTGCAGCTATTGATTGTGGAACAAATTCAATCCGTTTACTGATCGCTGATATAGATGGTGAAAACTTTCGCGAGGTTTATCGCGCAATGGAAATTGTTCGACTAGGCCAAGGCGTAGATAAGACTGGACAGTTTCATCCAGATGCTATTGAGCGAACATTGGCTGCAGTCGATCTCTACGCAGCAGAAATCACTCGCAGGGGAGTAGAAAAGACTCGCTTCTGCGCAACAAGCGCATCACGTGATGCCACCAACCGCGATCTTTTCTTAGATGGAGTGCATGAGCGCCTTGGACTCTATCCAGAGGTGATTTCTGGGGACGAGGAAGCCACACTCACATTCTTGGGCGCTATTCGCGACCTTCCTGCCAGCCAAGGACCATTCCTGGTTGTAGATATCGGTGGTGGGTCAACGGAATTCGTTTACGGAACTTCGTCGGTTGAGTTCGCTAAGAGTGTAAATATCGGGTGCGTACGTATGGCAGAGCGCCATTTTCACAATGATCCACCTGCAACTGGTGAAATAGCACAAGCAACATCTGACATTCAGGCAGCCATCGCACAAGCGGCAGAAATTGTTCCAATCACAAAAGCCAAAACTCTTATTGCTGTTGCCGGTACGGCCACAACAGTCGCAGCAGCTGCGATGGGATTGCCAGAATATGACCGCTACGCCATTCATCTTTCCCGCATTAGCGCGGAGAAAACTCACGAAGCATCACTCATGTTTCTAGGTATGGATCATGATCAACGAATCGCACTTGGCTATATGCACCCTGGACGTGTCGATGTAATCACAGCAGGTGCTCTCGTTCTTTCGCAAGTAATGATCGCAACAGGCGCATCCGAATTTGTTGCATCCGAAAGTGACATCCTTGACGGAATCGCTTGGTCAATTGGCGCGCGCTAAAGCTACCAACCCAAAAGCGGTTGCTGCGAAGATGACGACCATCGCACAACTTGATGAAGCAATCACCCAATGCACTGCATGCCCACGCCTTGTTGCATGGAGAGAAGAAGTTGCAATTGTTAAACGCAAGGCCTACATCGATCATGAATATTGGGGTAAACCGATATCAGGATTTGGTTCAGAAAAACCCCGGCTTCTGATTGTGGGATTAGCCCCTGGTGCACATGGGGCTAATCGCACCGGACGAATATTCACCGGTGATTCATCAGGGGATTGGTTATACGGGTCGTTGCATCGCATTGGTATCGCGAAAATTTCCACAAGTACTTCACGCTCGGATGGCCAGAAGTTAAAGCACACACGCATCAATACAGCGGTTCGTTGTGCGCCACCAGATAACAAACCAGATACACCTGAACGCGACATGTGCGCCCCGTGGTTAAAACGAGAAATTGAGTTAACACTCCCCACTGTTCGAGCATTCGTTGGCCTTGGTTCATTTGCTTGGAACGCACTCATCAAGTCATTGCGAGAATTGGGCCACCCAATTCCTGCCGTGAAATTTGGGCACGGCGCGGAGTGCGTTTACTCCCACAACGGCGTCGAGTACTTGCTAATCGCCAGCTACCACCCCAGCCAGCAGAACACATTTACGGGCAAACTCACCCACGAACAATTGGACACCGTTCTTGAGAAGGCAGCAAGGTTTTCTGCCGCAATTTAGCAATAAACCCTTAAGCGGATTCATATTTCGCTTTCTGTTTGCCTGAAGTTTGGTTTTACTCACTTCAAGCATTTGTTATGCGTTGGTACCTTCGGCAACAGTGAAAGTATGCAATCCAATCCAGATCGATCGAGCCCACGAAGGGGAAAAGTGTGAGCACTGAGCAGAGCATCAAGGATTTCGTCGCGATGAAGAATTCAGAGAAAATCGTCTTTACTCCTGGTCCTGGCTCTTTGACCGAGGAAAACGTGATGGGTCTCGGACCATGTTTTTCCCGCAACGATTCGGAATATTTAGCAACCATGGAGCATGTCCACAAGAAGATTCTTGCTTTAGCAGGACAAAAGCATGTCGCATCCTTCCAAGGTTCAGGCACTCTTGCCATTGAAATTGCAATCAACAATTTTGTATATGGGAAAGTATTGGTTGTATCTACTGGCTTCTATTCAAATCGCGTGGCAGACCTTGCTCGAGCATTCTCTGAACTCTATGAAATCGTGACTGATGTTCAGGAAGTGAGTTGGAAGGAGTTTGACTCTGTAACTGAGCAATTTGATTGGATACTCGCCTGCCCAGTCGAGACAAGCGTTGGCCTACTTGTACCGATTAGCGAACTACATGCACTCGCACAACGATGCGGAGCAAAGTTATTCCTCGATGCCACAGCGTCCATCGGATTAGAAGAAGGCCATGAATTGGCCGAAGTTGTGACTTTTAGTTCTTGCAAAGGGCTATTTGGTATCACTGGTGGAAGTTTCATTACTCATAACAATGAGCCAACTTTTGAACCTAAGAATTTCTATATGAAAATAGGCACCCATGCCAACAAGCGAACTACAGGTGCCTATCACGCGATTCAATCACTTCATCACACACTAGATAATCATGAGGCACTGAAGCAATCCGTCATTGTGAATAAGCAAGTATTCACGGAGCGCTTTGCGGAGTATTTGATATTTCCTAAAGAAAATCAACCACTTTTGTGTACACAGCTCACTCAACAGATCACGACCGACAACCCCAATGTTGTTCTTTACGAGTCCCGCCATCCCATTGACGGAAGTGTTGTCTGCCATATCGGTGAACTTCACCTGGGCCGTAGCGCCCAAGGCAAGATTATTGATGAGCTTTATGTGGGGAACCCGCTGTAGCAAGCCTGTAGACTCTGCCTTCGCATCGTGGCCCCGATAGCCCAATGGCAGAGGCAGAGGACTTAAAATCCTCCCAGTGTGGGTTCGACCCCCACTCGGGGCACTTTCATTCATTGATTTCTATTTCCATTAGTTGAAGATCGATCTAAGATTCAAACTACTGGGCGAGGATGAGGAAGTCAGAGTGCCAAATTCAGACGATAAGAAACTAGAGTTTCTTAAGTACTCCTCATTGAGCGAGAGGCGTAAGCATTTCGACGCACTCTTTTGGCAAATCCCAGCCTTATCTTTAGGCGGACAAGCGTTCTTACTAAGCATTGCTCTCAATAATTCATCCAGGACTACTGCAAGAGTTCTCTCTGCTCTGCTTGGAATCTTCATCGCTTTTGTATCACTTGCTTCTCTTTCAAGAATAAGACTTTATGAATTCACCATTACCAAAATGTTGGTAGATACAGAAATAAAGCTCTTTGGTTACAGCTTCAGCGATACACGGAGCGCGGAATGGATAGACGCGAATAATCGAGCAGCGGAAATGATCAAAGAGCCAGGGGATACGAAAAAATCGCGTGTACGGAACAAAATAATGCACAAGGTTTATTCATTCCTTCACCCGGTGCGTTCCTATCCTGTTTGGGTTTTGACTCAGATACTTTTTATCTTGGTTGGTGTTTTGATTATTGGAAATTCATTCTTGGGCCATGATTTATTCACAAGGACTTAAAATCCTCCCAGTGTGGGTTCGAGTCCGACCGGGGGCACCACCTACTTGTTTACTTCCTAGACTTCCTACATTCAATTCCGCCCGCTAAGTTCTGTCCATGATTGTTGACGTGGCTCTGTATCAAAATGGCTTACGCGTTGAGGGCCCTTCAGATAT
>CAIYRR010000121.1 GCA_903928745.1 uncultured Actinomycetes bacterium
ACCCTTGTCAGGTAATGGCCGGTAGTAACTTGAAGCCCTTCCATTTTTCATAAGACGATTTTATCTCAAGTACCACAGTTCAAGGGCTTAGTTTTTCTTGATTCTACTTTCGGTGCTCTAACTTGGGTGCCATTGATGTATGCCCTTGCTTCAACTGTGCCGTAATAGTAAGTGGGTTTAGTATTCTTGCAGTACACGTAAATATCTTGAATGAGTACAACTTTGTTTGCTCCGACATAGGGATAATTTCGAGGGATAACACGAGTGACGTCATGGTTCCTCGTTAAGAAAAAGATGGCGGAGGTGTCCGAGCCACGGAACGAGATTAATGTGGCAGGGGTTCCTCGTTAAGAAAAAGATGGCGGAGGATAGGGGATTTGAACCCCTGAAAGGTTGCCCTTTACACGCTTTCCAAGCGTGCGCACTCGGCCGCTATGCGAATCCTCCGTGGAGAACTCTATCGGTGCTCTTAACTATGCTTAGACCAGATCCCTCGCGCGGCATTATCGTGCCAAACTCCCCCAGGGCTGGAAGGCAGCAAGGGTAGGCACGCTCTAATGGGTGCGCGAGGGGTCCTTTTATAGCCAGAACGTAGAGAAAGGGGAGGCACATGAGTTTGGCGCTCTATCGCAAATATCGTCCCTCTCTCTTTGCTGACGTCATTGGACAAGAACATGTGACTGTTCCTCTTTCTAATGCACTCGCATCTGGACGCATTCATCACGCATATTTATTTTCTGGCCCACGCGGTTGCGGAAAGACATCAAGCGCTCGCATCATGGCGCGCAGTCTCAATTGCGAAAAAGGACCAACACCTGATCCATGTGGCAAATGCCAATCATGTACCGATCTTGTAGCGAATGGTCCAGGTTCTTTAGATGTTATTGAACTCGATGCAGCAACGCACGGCTTAGTTGATGATGCGCGCGATCTTCGCGATAAAGCATTCTTTGCACCAGTAAATAGTCGTTACAAGATTTACATTATTGATGAGGCACACCAACTTGGACCGGGCGCAGCGAATGCGCTCTTGAAAGTTGTTGAAGAGCCTCCTCCCCACGTGATCTTTATTTTTGCAACGACCGAACCAGATAAGTTGATTTCAACTATTCGTTCTCGTACACACCATTACCCATTCCGTTTAGTGCCACCAGGAATCTTGGCTGCGCACTTAGAGAAAGTCTGTAACTCCGAAGGCGTCAAAGTTGCCAAGGGAGTTATTCCATTAGTTGTACGTGCAAGTGGTGGTTCTGTTCGTGATGCACTTTCCGTTCTTGGACAACTTCTTGCTGGTGCTGGTGATCAAGGCGTCAGCTATGACATCGCAATTCAATTGCTCGGTTTCACTGATAGCGCGTTACTCGATGACGCTGTAGATGCGCTTGCTGCGCGCGATGGCGCAACGCTCTTTAAAACAGTTGACCGTGTTATCGAATCCGGTCATGACCCACGCCGGTTTGCTGCGGATTTCCTTGAGCGCTTACGTGACTTGATGATTGTGGATGCACTGCCTGAGGGTGGCGCAAGTGCAATTCTGGGCGAAGTCTCCGATGATCAACTTCAGCGTATGCGCAATCAAGCGCAAAACATTGGTTCAGCAGGCCTCTCCCGCGCTGCTGATATTGCTGCCGAAGGATTGACGCAGATGCGTGGAGCCACTGCACCACGATTAATGCTCGAACTCATTTGCGGGCGCATGCTTTTGCCGTTGGGCGATACGTCAGATCGCGGATTGTTAGTACGAGTAGAGCGTTTAGAGCGCGCCGAAAGTTTGGCTCCGATGTCATCAGCGCCAGTAGCGGCGAAATCAAACGACAGAGTCGAACCTAAAAAAGTTATTCCCGAGTCAACGAATCGTGTTGATGAACCCGTCCGTGTTGATGAACCCGTCCGTGTTGACGAGAAGGCCGAGTCGACAAGTCGTGTTAATGAGCCAGTCGCACCAGTCAAGACAGTTCCAACCGGAACAACGGATATTGCAGGGCTTCGCAGGTTATGGCCAGATGTTATTGAAGATGTAAAGAAGCGTCGCCGTCTTACTTGGTCGCTACTGAGTACAAGTGCACAAGTGCTTGGATTCGATGACACGGCAATCACAATCGCAATTGTTAACGCAGGTGCGCGTGATTCCTTTATCCGCTCCGGTAGTGATGAGATCTTGCGCCAATCATTCGTTGATGTCGTGGGCTTAGATCGTAAAATCGAAGTTGTTGTTGATCCATCGATAAATCCAAATACACCTCAGGCCCGCGCGGTTCGCGTGGATGAGGCCCCTACGGATGCAAATCTCCTTTCTGGCAAAGCCTTACTTGCCCAAGAGCTTGGCGCAGAATTTATTAGCGAGACCCAAAATCCATGAGCGGTATGTATGAAGGCGCCATTCAAGATCTCATTGATGCCTTAGGCCGTTTGCCGGGTATTGGTCCAAAGAGCGCGCAGCGCATTGCTTTCCATATCTTGCAATCAGAAAGCGAAACAGCCGCGGCGCTGGTGGATGCAATTCGTACAGTGAAAGAGCGAGTGAAGTTTTGTACACAATGTGGAAACGTTTCAGAGGAAACCGAATGCCGTATCTGTCGCGATCCGCGACGTGACAACACAGCTATCTGCGTTGTCGAAGAGAGTAAAGATGTGATTGCGATTGAGCGCACTCGCGAATTTCGCGGGAAGTATCACGTGCTTGGTGGGGCAATCAGTCCTATCGATGGCATCGGCCCGGATCAATTGCGCATCCGCGAACTCATGGCTCGCCTTGCCGACAGCAACGTCACTGAAATCATTTTGGCCACCGATCCCAATCTTGAGGGAGAGGCCACAGCTACCTATTTGGCTCGAATGCTCAAACCTCTTGGCCTTAAAGTTTCTCGCTTAGCCAGTGGGTTGCCAGTTGGCGGAGACCTCGAATATGCCGATGAAGTCACTCTTGGCCGCGCATTTGAAGGACGTCGCACCGTCGATCAGTAGTTATCTCATTATGTGGATTAAACCCTGTCTCGTATCCTGAGATTAATTTCCTTTTCCTTCAAATCTCCTTCAAAATACCGCCATGGGATTAATTGTTCAGAAATTCGGTGGCTCCTCCGTAGCCGATGCCGAGGGCATGAAGCGTGTGGCTGCTCGGATTGTGGCTACTAAGCGCGATGGAAATCAGGTCGTTGTCGTTGTGAGCGCCATGGGCGACACGACGGACGAACTCATCGATCTGGCCAATCAGATCACTCCAATGCCTAAGGGGCGCGAGCTCGACATGTTGCTCACCGCTGGAGAGCGCATTTCGATGGCGCTGCTGGCGATGGCGATTTCCAACTTGGGTCACGAGGCGCGTTCTTTCACGGGTAGCCAAGCGGGCGTTATTACCGACTCAGCACACGGGCGCGCTCGCATTATCGATGTGACTCCTGGTCGAATTCAAGAAGCTCTAAAAGAAGGCGCGATTGCAATTGTCGCTGGATTCCAAGGAATTAGTCAGGACACCAAAGACATTACAACTCTTGGCCGCGGTGGATCTGACACAACTGCTGTCGCATTAGCCGCTGCATTAGATGCTGATGTCTGTGAAATTTATACAGATGTCGATGGCGTATTTAGCGCGGATCCTCGCGTTGTTCCTGCTGCAAAGAAATTGAAATCTGTTACCTACGATGAAATGTTGGAACTCGCAGCAAGTGGCGCCAAGGTTTTACATTTGCGTTGCGTTGAATATGCACGCCGTTATGAAATGCCAATACATGTTCGATCATCTTTTTCTACTAACGAAGGAACCTGGGTGGTTAAGAACCATCCTGAAGGAGGAACCATGGAGCAAGCAATCATCGCCGGTATCGCACACGACAAGAGCGAAGCAAAGATCACCATCGTTGGTGTTCCTGACCGCACCGGTGTTGCAGCGCGCATCTTCCAAGCGATTGCTGATTCTGACATTAACATCGACATGATTGTGCAGAATGTTTCTGCTGCCGCTACCGGGCTGACTGACATTTCATTCACTTTGCCAAAGAGTGAAGGCGCAAATGCAACTGCGATCCTGCAACGTATTCAGGGCGAAGTTGGATACGCATCCATTCAATACGATGATCAAATCGGAAAGCTTTCATTGGTTGGTGCAGGTATGCGATCCCACCCTGGTGTGACTGCAACATTCTTTGCTGCAATGTCTGAATCAGGTGTCAACATTGAAATGATTTCTACTTCTGAAATTCGCATATCCATTGTTTGCCGGGCCTCTGATCTAGAGCGTGGAGTAAAAGCTGCACATACAGCCTTCGATCTTGATGCAGAGCAAGTAGAAGCAGTTGTTTACGGAGGTTCTGGCCGATGACTTCAAAACCATCACTTGCTGTTGTTGGTGCAACTGGCGCAGTCGGCACCGTCATGTTGGACATCCTCTCCACTCGCGCTGATGTTTGGGGCGAAATCCGTTTGATCGCCTCTGCTCGCAGCGCAGGTAAGAAATTGATGTGTCGCGGCGAAGAACTCACTGTTGTTGCTCTTTCACCAGAGGCCTTCGATGGCATTGACGTTGCCATGTTTGATGTTCCCGATGAGATCTCTGCCGAGTGGGCGCCAATTGCTGCTGCACGCGGAGCAGTTGTGGTTGATAACTCCGGTGCTTTCCGTATGGATGTAGATGTTCCACTTGTTGTTCCTGAGGTTAATCCGCAGGATGCCAAGAATCGCCCGCGTGGAATTATCTCTAATCCAAATTGCACAACGCTTTCTATGATCGTTGCCATGGGTGCGCTCCACCGCGAATACGTATTAGAAGAACTCGTTGTTTCTTCCTACCAAGCGGCATCCGGTGCTGGTCAAGCGGGTATCGACACACTACGTGCACAAATCTCTGCCGTTGCTGGTACAGATGCCGGAACCAATACAAGTGATGTACGTACATTCATTACAGATAACGGACCCTTCCCTGCTCCCCTTGCCATGAACGTTGTTCCATGGGCTGGCTCATTGAAGGAAGATGGTTATTCATCTGAGGAATTAAAGGTTCGTAATGAATCTCGCAAGATTTTGGGGCTACCAAATCTAAAAGTCTCTGCAACATGTGTTCGCGTTCCCGTAATTACAACTCACTCATTAACTGTTCACGCAGTATTTGCAAAAGAGCCTTCACGAAAAGCGGCCCAAGATATTTTGCAAAATGCCGCTGGAGTGAAATTGGTTGATGATCCAGAGAACCACAAATTCCCAACACCTGCCGATGTTGTCGGTACGGATCCAACATGGGTGGGACGTGTTCGAAAGAGCATTGATGATCCGATGGCTTTGGACCTATTTGTGTGTGGAGATAACTTGCGCAAGGGTGCAGCGCTCAACACTGCTCAAATTGCTGAACTCTTGGCGGTTGAATTCACGAAGTAAGTGTCACCAGAGATGCCTCTGGTGGACTAGCAACGCGAATACGTGCAAAGGGACTTGTTCCCATTCCTGCAGAAACATGAAGCCATGGCTCGTGGCCAAAACGTGTAAGGCCTCGTGCTCGCCATTTTGGCAAATCACAATTAGTGGTGAGCGCTTTGCTTCCGCCGATCCACGGCAGTCGCACTTGTCCGCCATGTGTATGTCCAGCAAAAATCGCATCCAACCCATCTACATGCATCGCTTCAAGTAAACGTAAATACGGTGCGTGTGTAACACCAATCGCAATGTCGGCATCAGATGATGGTGCACCGGCGACAAGTGAATAGTCATCCCGATTGAGGTGGGCATCATCTGTGCCGCGAGATTCGATAGTTGTGTCGTTGATTTTTACAATAGCCCGAGAGAAATTGAGATTGTTCCAGCCTCGCGCTGATAAACCCGCTGCCAATTCATGCCAAGGAAGCGGATCACCGTGTTTTCGAGTTCCATCATCGGCGGTGAGATAAGAGAGTGGATTCTTCACGCGCGGCGCGAAGTAGTCATTAGATCCAAAGACAAAAAGACCTGGCAGATCAAGCAATTCATCGAGGGCATCCAGTGCAACCGGCACTGCATCTTTATGCCCAAGGAAATCTCCAGTGCTGATAACCAGGTCGGGCTTGAGGTCGATGAAGCTTTTGATATCGGCAATCTCGCGACTTCGAGATGGAGTCAGATGAAGATCGGAGAAATGCAGCACGCGAATAGGGGCGTGACCGGCAGGCAAAATCGGTATCTGCGCTTGCCGAAGCACAAATGCCATTGCTCCTCCTCTGACCCAGTCGTGAGAAGATACCGCTATGGCACTTAAAGAACGACTTAGAGGCGACCTTACCGAAGCAATCCGTAGCCGAGATGAACTAACTTCCGGCACGATCCGAATGGTTTTGACTGCAATCACCATGGAGGAGGTTTCAGGCAAAGAGGCACGTGAACTCAGTGAGGCTGAAGTCATCACTGTCCTCTCACGAGAAGCCAAGAAACGTCGCGAAGCAGCCGAGGCATATGACGCTGGTGCTCGCCCAGATAGAGCAGCCCTAGAGCGCTCCGAAGGTGAAGTCATTGCGCGTTATCTACCTGCGCAACTCTCTGAAGCCGATCTTAAGCAAATGATTGCTGATGCAATTGCCGAGACTGGAGCAACAGGACCTGCGGGTATGGGTCTGGTTATGAAAGTTCTTTCACCAAAGATTGCAGGCAAAGCCGATGGTGGCGTTGTATCTGCTGCAGTAAAAGCCGCGCTCGCAAGTTAATAGGGAGAGAAATGAAATTCGAGTATGTCACTGTGCCGTTATTGACTCACGCAACAAAACAGATTCTTGATAATTGGGGATCTGAAGGATACGAATTAGTTCAAGTTATTCCAGCCCCAGGTGGCGGAGACAATCTTGTTGCCTACATGAAGAGAGAAATCAAATGAGTGATGTACGTGCAAAGTTGGCCGAACTCGGATTAACGCTACCCGTTGCAGCAAAACCAATCGCTGCATATGTACCTGCGGTACGTACAGGAAATTTGGTTTTCACCGCCGGACAATTGCCATTAGTTGATGGCGCAATTGTTATGGCTGGAAAAGTTGGTGGAGATGTAACCGTTGAACAAGCAAAAGAGATGGCTCAAGTTTGTGCCTTGAATGCACTTGCCGCCGTGGCTTTAGTTGCAAATGTCGATGACATCGTCCGCGTTGTTCGCGTTGTCGGATATGTAAACGGTGTGCCGGGCTTTGTAAACCACCCAGGGGTGGTTAATGGAGCAAGCGAACTCTTCGTTCATATTTGGGGAGAAGATGGAAAGCATGCACGTTCTGCAGTTGGAATTGCGGAATTGCCATTGAACTCACCAGTGGAAATCGAACTTACAGTCGAACTTAAGAACTAGTTAGCGACCGCGCTTACTTAAGCGATCAAGGTCAAGAACTAATACCGCACGACCATCAAGACGAATCCAGTTACGTCCTGCAAAATCTGCAAGGGCTTTATTAACTGTCTCGCGAGATGCGCCAACAAGCTGAGCCAATTCTTCTTGAGTGAGATCGTGGTTGACGTACAAACCTTCTGCAGTCTCTTGACCAAATCGCTCACCGAGATCGATCAGTGCTTTTGCAACGCGACCAGGAACATCGGAGAAAACCAAATCTCCCACAACTTCATTTGTGCGGCGTAAACGTTGTGCAAGGCGTGCCAACAAGTTGAGAGCAACTTCTGGGTGCTTAGTAATCCAAGGAATAACTTGATTATGGCCAAGGCTTAACAAACGAACATCGGTAACCGCAGTTGCAGTTGATGTCCGGGGTCCTGGATCAAAGAGTGAAAGTTCGCCGAACATTTCGCCAGGTCCAAGGACCGAGAGAAGGTTCTCACGTCCATCTCCACTGGATGTTCCGAGCTTCAACTTGCCTTCAACGATCACATACAAGTGATCGCCTTCATCGCCTTCAGAAAATAGGACCGCGCCTTTATGAAGCTTCACGCCTTCCATGGACGCGCGAAGGGATGCGGCTGCCGCATCGTCGAGCGAAGTGAAAAGCGGGGCGCGGCGTACTACTAGCTCATCTGTGGTCACAGGCGCACATTACTAGCAAATGGCTGAAAATTTCACCCCCACGGATGCTGGCGTACCCTTTGCCAGATGAGCGCCGATGCCGAGATGAAGAAGAAAGCACGCGCTATGTATCAAATCTTGAGAAAAACCTACCCCGAGGTGCGTTGTGAGTTGGATTTTGCCAATCCATTGCAACTATTGATCGCAACAGTCCTATCCGCTCAATGCACCGATAAGAGGGTCAATCACGTAACTCCAGCACTCTTTCGTAAATATAAATCGGTCAAGGCGTATGCGGGCGCTGATCTGCACGAAATTGAGGAGTTAATTCATTCAACGGGATTCTTTAGGGCGAAAGCTAAACACATCAAAGGCTTGGCGATGAAGATTCAAAGTGATTTTCATGGCGAAGTCCCACATACCTTGGATGAGCTCGTGACCCTTCCTGGGGTAGGGCGAAAGACGGCCAATGTCGTATTGGGTCACGCCTTTGATACTCCAGGAATCACAGTCGATACTCATTTTGGACGCTTGAGTCGACGCTTTGGTTGGACAACCTCGTTAGACCCGGTCAAAGTCGAACATGAAGTTGGCGCGCTGATTGCTCAAAAGGAGTGGACCAATCTTTCGCAGAGAATGATTTGGCATGGCCGACGAATTTGTCATTCACGCAAGCCTGCATGTGGTGCTTGTCCTATGGCGAAGATTTGTCCTTCGGTAGGTATTGGAGAAATGGATCCAGAGTTAGCGCGTGCTTTAGTAAAAGTTGATGCGGACTTTAGATAATGACCACCATGAGAAGAGTTGCGATTATTTTGATGGTGCTGACTCTTGCTGGGTGCGCCTCTCAATCAACGGCAATTCCGAAACTGGGTCAAGTTAATTCGTGTGATTCCATCGCACGAGTTGTCGATGGCTCTGGCTTGAAGATGCCATGTTTGGATGGAAATTCG
>CAIYRR010000122.1 GCA_903928745.1 uncultured Actinomycetes bacterium
AACAATGAAGAAGAAGGCGCAAGACAAGCTTGCTGCTAAATCTGCTCCAGCTGTTGAGGAAGCACCTGTCGTTGAGGCCGTCGTTGAGGCACCCGTCGTTGAGGAAGCACCAGTTGTAGAAGCCGTTGTAGAAGCAGTTGTTGAAACACCAACTGAAGAAGCGGCGTCCGAATAACAATGATGGATGAAGCCCTAGAACATTTAGTTAAGGGAATCGTTGATCATCCCGAAGATGTAGTCATCAAGGAAAAAACGCACCGCCGCGGAACCACGTTGGAAGTGCGCGTTAACCCTGAAGATATCGGCAAGGTCATCGGCCGCAATGGTCGCACTGCAAAGGCGCTACGCACAGTTGTAAGTGCGCTCGCAGGACGCAGTGTTCGTGTTGATCTGGTGGAAACGGACGAAGGTCGCTAACCATGCGTTTGCTCGTGGGGCGAATAGGTCGCGCCCACGGAATCAACGGTGAGGCTACGATCGAAGTTCGCACAGACGAACCTGATACACGCTTTGCTGTTGGCGCACGGGTACAAACCGATGCGCATGGTGAATTACTTATTAAATCCAACCGTTGGCATAACGGGATTCTCTTGCTTGGATTTGAGAATATTTCCGATCGCAATCAGATAGAGAAACTTCGCGATACTTTGATGTATTCCGATGTTGATGTTGATGCACCTGGTGAAGATGCCGATGATTATCACGTCTTGCAACTTATTGGGTGCGAAGCATTTCTTGAATCGGGCGAGAAGTTGGGCGATGTCACTGATGTCATCAATCTTCCCGGCCAAGATCTCTTGGCAATTGCAGGCACGCAGGGCGAAGTATTAATTCCCTTTGTCCGCCAACTTGTTCCCTTTGTCGATATCAAGAACAAACGCATGACCGTCATCCCTCCAGTAATCGCGGGGGAGTGATTTTGTGAAAATTGATGCGGTCACAATATTTCCTGATTATTTTGCGCCGCTACAACTATCCCTCCTGGGCAAAGCTCAAGAGCGAGGCATTGTTGAATTTGGTATTCACGATTTACGCGATTTCACTACCGATAACCACCACAGCGTTGATGACACTCCCTATGGTGGCGGTGCGGGAATGGTGATGAAGCCCGAGATTTGGGGCGCTGCGTTGGATACTTTGATGACTCCCGAAACTGATCTGATTATTTTGACTCCCGCTGGCCGCCGATTTGATCAGCGGATGGCGGAGGAATTCGCTCACTCATCACATCTTGTTTTTGCGTGTGGTCGCTACGAAGGTATTGATGCCCGCGTAGGCGAGCATTACGCAAGCAAGAATTTCCGCGTGCATGAAGTCAGCATTGGGGATTACGTTTTAGGTGGCGGAGAAGTCGCCTCACTTGTCATGATCGAGGCCATTACACGATTACTTCCGGGTGTATTAGGAAATCCTGATTCACTTGTGGAGGAATCACACGCCACAGATGGCTTCCTTGAATATCCCAACTACACCAAGCCGCCGATGTGGCGTGAAATTCCTGTGCCAGAGATTTTGCTCAGCGGAAATCATGCCGCCATCGCTCAGTGGCGAGCCACCCAAGCCGCAAAGCGGGCCGAGAAGTAACTCTGACTCGCCAGTAGTGCTAGCACTCAGTACCCTCATGGAGTGAGTATTGATCCCGCAGTTCAGAGTCGATTGATTGTTGACCTTGAACCCGCAGTGGCGATTGAACTCGAGCGCCATTTATCGGTGCAGAAGAACTGGTATCCACACGAGTATGTCCCGTGGAGTGAAGGGCGCACCTTTGCTGGCCCTCTCAATGGCGATGCCTGGGAGGCTAAAGATTCCAAGCTGACATCGATTGCTCAAGATTCCTTGGTTTTGAATCTCATGACTGAAGATAATTTGCCGAGTTATCACACTGAAATTGCCATTGCCATGGGTAGAGATGGCGCATGGGGCAATTGGATTGAACGATGGACGGCAGAGGAAAACCGCCACGGAATTGTGATGCGCGATTACTTGATGGCTACTCGCGCCGTTGATCCGTACGAGCTCGAAGATTTGCGTATGGCGCATATGTCATTGGGTTATCAGACGCCCTATGAAACCGACATGTTGCATACCGTTGCTTATGTTTCCTTCCAAGAATTGGCCACACGTATTTCACATCGCAACACGGGGCGTATTTCCAATGACCCAACGTGTGAAGGTATGTTGCAACGCATTGCCCTCGATGAAAACCTGCACATGATTTTCTATCGCAACCTCTTGGGCAAGGCGATTGACCTGGAGCCCAATGCGGCAATGCGCGCAATCACCGATGTGGTTACCAACTTTGCAATGCCAGGGGTTGGTATGCCCGGCTTTGGTCGCAAAGCGGTGCAGATTGCGCTGGCTGGGATTTATGATCTGCAGCAACATCTGGATGAAGTAATCGCCCCTGTATTGCGCGCATGGAATATCTTCGACCGCGAGGATTTCACTGGCGATGGTCAAGCTGCTCGTAACGAACTCAGTGAATTCCTCACCAGCGCCGGGCAAGATGCCGCCCGATTTAGCGAAAAGCGCGAACATCACTTCGAGCGACTCATAGCCCGCGGACAAGAACCTATTCGTCTGACCTGATTTACTTCTCCCTATGAGCAAGCGCGCGATCTTTATCGAACATGACCACGTCAGTGAAGGCGGTCCTGTGTGGGCGCAATTTGAAAAGCGCGGATATGAAATCACTCGATTCAACATTGTTTCCGAAGGTCAATTCAATGCGCCGAACGTGAGTGTTGAATGGCCCAATCTGCAAGAGTACGACGTTGTTGTTTCAATGGGGTCGCCTTGGGGTGCATGGGAAGATGATCGAATAGGAAATTGGTTACTCCCTGAAATTGATTTGATGAAAGAAGTTCATAACGCAGGAATTCCTATTCTTGGAATATGTTTTG
>CAIYRR010000123.1 GCA_903928745.1 uncultured Actinomycetes bacterium
GTTCATAACGCAGGAATTCCTATTCTTGGAATATGTTTTGGCGGACAGTTGATGGCACGTGTTCTAGGTGGTTCTGTTGCACGAGGACCTAAAGCCGAACTCGGGTGGTATGTGGTCATGAGTGATGACGAATCCATGATTGCCCGCGGTCCATGGTTTCAATACCACTGGGATCGCTGGAAGTTACCACCAGGTGCAAAGGAGATTGCACGCACTCCTCTTGCATCCCAAGCTTTTATCTTGGGGCGCACACTTGGATTGCAGTTTCACCCAGAAATTGATTCAGCCGTTCTAGATACTTGGTTGGAAATGGATGGCGGATGTGTGGAGATTGAAGATGAAGGCGTTGATGTTCATGTGCTTCGCGCTCAAACAAAATACGAAGAACCACAATCCAATCAACGCGCCTACGATCTTGTTGATCAATTCCTCGATCGAATTGCTACCGCACCGATAGTTCGCGTTTAATCGTTAGAAATAAAGACGTTCTTTACTTCAGTAAAGGAATCCAGCGCATCAGGTCCAAGTTCGCGTCCGAGTCCTGATTGCTTGAATCCACCAAAAGGCGTGGAGTAGCGCACGGAAGAATTTGAATTAACAGAGAGATTACCTGTTTCAATCGCGCGCGATACTCGAAGCGCACGTCCGACATCGCGAGTCCAGATAGAACCACTCAGGCCGTATTCAGAATCATTGGCCATCGCAATACCTTGGGCTTCATCATCAAAGGCCATGACGGAGACAACAGGTCCAAAGACTTCCTCGCGCCATGAACGCGCTTGCACGTTCTTTGGCATCAAAACTGTTGGTGCCATCCAGAAACCAGGACCAGTAGGAGCCGATCCCGTGAATGCGATTGGCTCGTCAAGAAATGTTTGTACGACATCAAATTGCTTGCGTGAAATAAGCGGTCCCATATCTGCCGTTGCAAGAGATGGATCCTCTACTCGGAATTTCTTGACTGCAATCTCGAAGTGCTCCATGAAGGTATCAAAGGCACTTCGCTCTACAAGGATACGTGTGCGTGCACAGCAATCTTGTCCTGCGTTATCAAAGACTGATCCAGGCGCAGATGCGGCAGCTTTTGCAATGTCAGCATCGGCAAAGATGATGTTAGAACTCTTGCCACCTAGTTCGAGAGTTACGCGCTTTACCTGATCAGCGCAACCAGCCATGATCGCTTTACCGACTTCGGTAGATCCAGTGAAAACAACTTTGCGTACAGCAGGGTGAGTAACAAAACGATTTCCTACGATGCTTCCCTTGCCTGGCAATACGTTAAATACACCATCTGGTAATCCAGCCTCCAGTGCATACTCACCCAACTTCATTGCAGTGAGAGGTGTGTATTCGGCTGGTTTTAATACAACGGTATTTCCGGCAGCAAGGGCTGGAGCAAAACCCCAACCTGCAATAGGCATCGGGAAGTTCCAAGGAACAATCACACCGACAACACCGAGAGGCTCTTTGAAAGTGATATCGACGCCACCGGCTACAGGAATTTGTTTACCAAAGAGGCGCTCTGGCGCAGCAGAGTAATAAGTTAAAACATTGACGACGTTATCCACTTCCCAGAGCGCATTGCCCCGAGTGTGACCGGAGTTTGCAATCTCTAGCGCTGCGAGTTCTTCCTTGTGGGATGCAACTACTGCAGCAAAGCGGCGCAGATACGCGCCTCGATCTGCTGGAGTGACATTGCGCCATGTTTCAAATGCTTTGGCAGCTTTTTCAATCGTTGCATCGGTTGCGGCCAAGTCATAATGCTCAATCGTCGTAACGATCGTTTCGGTGGCAGGGTTGATTACGTCATACGTTGTTGACACGACTTAAGACCTTTCGAAGTTGCGGAAGAGTTCCCAGTTGGTAACTGCTTTGCCGTACGCGGCCATTTCGATATCGGCCATATTTGTGTAATGAGCTTGTACTTCTGCGCCAAATGCTTCTTTCACCCAAACGCTATTTGCCCAAAGGTTTCTTGCCTCGAGCATTGTTGATGGCACTCGTGCCGAATCTGAGGCATAAGCGTTACCTTCGAATGCTGGCTCAAGTGTCATCTTGTTCTTGATGCCATCAAGGCCCGCAGCGATAATTCCCGCGACCGCCATGTATGGATTGACATCGCCTCCTGGCACGCGGTTTTCAAGACGTAAGGATTCTCCATGTCCGACTAAGCGAAGTGAACATGTGCGGTTATCGCGTCCCCAACGAATAGCAGTGGGAGCGAAAGATCCAGGCACATACCGTTTGTAAGAGTTGATGTTGGGTGCAAAGAGAAGCGAGAGTTCGCGAAGGTGGGCAACCTGCCCGGCAATGAACCATCGACCAACATCGCTGAGACCGTGCTCTTTATCGGCGTCATCGGCCATGATCATGGATCCATCTATCCCACGGAAAGAACAGTGGATATGGGATGAATTGCCCTCTTTCTCATTGGGCTTAGCCATAAATGTAAGTGCGTGACCTGCTGCAGCGACAATTTCTTTTGCACCATTCTTGTAAATGACATGGTTGTCACAGTTGCTGAGGGCATCTGAATAGTGGAATGCGATTTCATGCTGGCCAAAGTTACATTCGCCTTTGATGGACTCAACGCTCATTCCTGCGCCAGCCATACCCAAGCGAATCGAGCGCATCAATGGCTCTACCCGGGATCCTCCCAAGATTGAATAATCAACGTTGTACTGATTTGCCGGGGTGAGGCCGATGTAATGCTTATCCCACGCATCCTCGTAAGAATTATTAAAGAGAACAAATTCAAGTTCGGTGCCAACCATGGGTTGCATTCCCGCAGCGGCAAGTGCTGCAATCTGCTTACGTAAAACTTGGCGAGGTGAGGCGACTACATCTTTTCCATCAAGCCACTTCACATCTGCGAGAACCATTACCGCACCTGGCTGCCACGGAATACGTCGAAGCGTCGCCATATCCGGAGCCATAACGAAGTCGCTGTAGCCGCGCTCCCATGATGACATTTCATATCCTGCAACGGTATTCATTTCCATATCAACGGCTAGGAGATAATTACATCCTTCCGTGCCGTGCTTGAGTGTGTCATCGAGAAAATATTGCCCATGAATTCTTTTTCCAACAAGTCGACCTTGCATATCAGTCATTGCCACGACGACAGTATCTATTTCTCCGCTGGCTACGCCTGCGCGAAGTTCTTCAATAGTTAGTGAGCTCATACCTGCGAGTATTCCAGTTTCAGAGCATAAAGAAAACCCCGCCACTTTACGTGGCGGGGTTTCCCTCTTCCTATTTCTTTACTTATCGACCTACTTATCGATGGTACGAATTGGACCTTTAAACCAATTCTTTACTGACATGTGCCACCAGATCCACAATACGAGCAAAGAAATACCCGTAAGGATCGGTGCGTAGTTCACAGCAGTCCAGGTGAAGTCCTTATTTCCTGGAATACCTGCTGGTGCAAATGGAAGGACGAAGTAGATCGAAATAATAACAATTTCGGCTACAGCAATGACGCCCATCCACTTGTACTTAGAACCAAGAGTCCACTCGCCAGGCACAAACTTACTTCCGGCGCGAAGACGCAAGAAGATAGGAATCATGAAGGCAAGGTAGAGACCAATTACAGCAACAGATACAACGGCGTAGAACGCGGTTGGTGCACCACTTGGGCTCTTGTACAGAGCTGGCAATGTGATGACAAGTGCGATTACAGAAGAGACGAGAACAGCATTTACTGGTACGCGATGCTTGTTAACGATCTTCCAAATCTTTCCTCCGGGAACTGCTCCATCGCGGGAGAATGCAAACATCATGCGTGAGCACGATGTAAGGCAAGCAGTGGTGCAGAAGATTTGTCCTGCTGTTGTGATGACCATGACCAAACGGAATGCAAAACCATCACCAAGTGCGGTGTAGAGAACAGCGATAATGGATCCGCCGCCGAATGGGTTGACCTTTGGATCAAA
>CAIYRR010000124.1 GCA_903928745.1 uncultured Actinomycetes bacterium
TCATCTGCATCGGCGACGAGTGAAACTTGCTCGAGAAAGCCGGCCAAGGAAATTTCTTCATCCTCACCGAGAGATTCGAAAGGTCGTTCTTCGTATTCCATAGATACGGCAACTAATTCTTGTAAGTTTTCAACGCGAACTTCATCTTGTGGGTCAGTACTTGATGCAAGTTCGGCGAGCAATCCTGACTGTTCGAGAACCGCTTCGATAATTACCGAAGGGCGAACCTTTGCTTCAACCAATACGCGAAGCGTGCCTATCATCGAAAGGAAATCGTGAATGGATGATGCGGCACGAGCTGGCATATCGGAAATTTCATTGCAGCGGTGTAGCCCTTGCCAGAAAGAGGTAAATTCTGAGAGAGCGAAAGCATCTACATAATCAAGTGCGCGATCACCAATGCCACGTTTAGGAACATTGATAATTCTGCGAAGTGAAACTTCATCACTTGGGTTAGCTAATACACGTAGATAGGCCAATAGATCTTTAACTTCTTTTCGCTCATAAAATCGAACTCCGCCAACAACTTTGTATGGCAGGGCAGCACGCATAAAGACTTCTTCAAAAACGCGCGACTGAGCATTTGTTCGGTAGAAAATGGCAGTGTCACCCGGCTGAGAAGTCCCCGCATTCTGCAGAGTCCGAATCTCGTCCTTGATGAAGTTGGCTTCATCGTGTTCGCTCTCAGCGACGTAGCCAACTAACGGAGCCCCTGCCCCGGCTTGTGACCAGAGATTTTTTTCCTTGCGGCTTTCATTCTGGGTAATGACTGCATTTGCTGCGTTCAGGATGTTCTGGGTCGAGCGATAATTTTGTTCAAGAAGAACCGTCGTGGCATTGGGGTAATCCATTTCAAATTGCAAGATATTTCGGATTGTTGCTCCGCGAAAACCATAGATGGATTGATCGGCATCGCCCACTACGCACAATTCTGCCGGGGGTAAACCATCTGCATCTGTGCCTACAAGTTCCTTGATGAGTTGGTACTGCGCATGATTTGTATCTTGATATTCATCTACTAAGACGTGGCGAAAGCGAGAACGAAAGCGAGCCTTGGTTTCAGGAAATCTCTGAAGAACTTCAACGGTCTTCAAAATAAGATCATCAAAATCCATCGCATTAGCTTGTTGCAGGCGCTTTTGGTAAACCGCATACACCTCGGCAATGACTTGCTCAAATTGATTCTGTGTGGAATTCAAATAGTCCGAGGGTCCTAGTAATTCATTTTTCGCATTTGAAATCATCGATTGAAATTGGCGGGCTGGATAGCGCTTTGAATCAAGATTTAGCTCTTTGGCGACGATAGTGATCAAGCGCAAACTATCGGCCTGATCATAAATACTAAATGAGTTGCTGTAGCCAAGGCGTGAAGCTTCCTGTCGCAACATCCGAACGCATGCCGAGTGAAATGTAGAGACCCACATAGATCGAGCAACGGGGCCAACGAGTTCAGCAACCCGCTCTTTCATCTCCCCCGCCGCTTTGTTTGTGAAAGTGATTGCGAGGATTTCATAAGGAGCAGCCCCGCGCCTGGCCATCAAATAGGCAATGCGGCGAGTTAATACGCGAGTTTTACCTGATCCTGCGCCAGCAACAACCAAAAGGGGCCCACCAGCATGTTCAACTGCAGCTTTTTGTTGGGGGTTGAGCCCGTCAATCAATGGATCAGGACTCATCATGGGGCGCATTCTATTAGGCTTCGCCGACAAGATTACATTTTACGAGTGAGGGATGAATATGCAGCCGATTGCCGACAGCGAGATCAAACGAGTTCTCGTCATTAGTGCTCATCCTGACGACTCCGATTTCGGAGCATCTGGAACCATTGCACAATGGGTTGCTCAAGGAATTGAAGTTGCGTATTGCTTCTGCACTAATGGAGATCAGGGCGGCGAGGAATCTGGAATTCCTGTTGAGGAAATGCCAGCAGTGCGCCAACGTGAACAACGTGCAGCAGGAGCGGCAATCGGAGTCACTGACATTACTTTTCTCAATTATCGCGATGGCTCCCTCGAGCCAACACTCGGATTACGTAAAGATTTAGTCCGCATGATTCGAGTTGCACAACCAGATCGATTGGTCTGCCAAAGTCCTGAAAGAAACTGGGATCGAATTGGAGCCAGTCACCCCGATCACTTAGCAGCAGGTGAAAGTTCTATCCAAGCCGTTTACCCAGATGCTCGTAATCCATTTGCCTTCCCAGAATTCATGGCAGAGGGTTTAGATCCTTGGCGTGTAAAAGAAGTTTGGGTAACTGCGCATCATCAACCAGATCACTTTGTAGATATCACCGATACATTCCACCTAAAGATGGCCGCACTTCATTGCCATGCCTCACAAACTGCACATAACCCAGAGCTTGAGAACATGGTGCGCTCATGGGGTGAACGCAATGCAGGTATCGCAGGTTTTGCCGAGGGCCGTATCGCTGAAGCCTTCAAAATCGTTAATACAAACTAAATTACTTAACGATTACCTTCTCGATAGCGATAGTTTTTAATGGTGTTCCATCGGAGCCGCCGCCTTTGATGCCGGCCGCGCCTAACCCTTTGAGAATATCTAAACCAGAAGTGATCTTGCCCCAAATGCTGTAACTGGGTGGGAGCGTTGTATTTCCATAGACCAGGAAGAACTGGCTACCGTTTGTATTGGGACCAGAGTTGGCCATCGCGACAGTTCCCATTGGGTAGTTATTCTTAACGTCGGCAGGAAGATTTTCATCGCGGTAGGAAAATGAAGGTCCTCCATCACCTCGAGCTGTTGGATCCCCACATTGCAGAACCCACATCTGTGTTGTTGTAATGCGATGACAAAGCGAGTGATCAAAGAATCCTGCTTTTGCCAGAACCGTCATTGCAGTCAACGTGATTGGAGCCTTCACGCCATTTGTTGCGATCACAATATTTCCGCAGTTGGTTACTAAAGTGAATGTCCCCATCTTGCCTGGCAGGGCTTTGGTTGGAGGAGTTACGTTCTTGACAGCATGTGGAACTGACTTTGTTGCTTTACAAGAAAGTGCTGCAGAGGCTGGCGCAACTGTTGCAGGAAGGCTGCTGACTAATAAACCAAGAACTACGGCAGTTAATACGCGCTTCATTTCTCTCCTCCATTGTTGGTGCGAAATTCTAGTATTTATTCCCACTCGATTGTGCCTGGGGGTTTGCTGGTGATATCCAGAACGACTCTATTCACATCGCGAACTTCGTTGGTAATGCGTGTGGAAATCTTCTCGAGTAAGTCATAAGGAAGGCGCGACCAATCCGCAGTCATCGCATCCTCGCTGGAGACCGGGCGCAACACAATGGGGTGGCCATAGGTACGACCATCTCCTTGCACTCCAACGCTTCGAACATCGGCAAGTAAAACAACAGGACATTGCCAAATGAGGCGATCTTGGCCAGCAATGTTGAGTTCCTCACGAGCAATCCGATCGGCATGACGCAAAATTGCTAAACGATCTGGCGTAACTTCGCCAATAATTCGAATCGCTAAACCCGGACCAGGAAATGGTTGACGCATAACAATCTCTTCCGGAAGCGCGAGTTCCAGACCAACTTGGCGTACTTCATCTTTAAAGAGCGTGCGAAGTGGCTCAATCAATGTAAATTTCAAATCATCGGGCAAACCGCCAACATTGTGGTGAGATTTAATATTGGCAGTACCGCTCCCGCCACCGGACTCGACAACATCTGGATACAACGTGCCCTGGACTAAGAACTCAACGTCTCCTCCTGCAGCAATTTCACGCGCAGCAGATTCAAAACTACGGATAAATTCACGGCCGATAATTTTTCGTTTAGTTTCTGGGTCACTTACTCCTGCGAGAGCACTCAAGAATTGTTCGCGTGCATCTACAACCATCAACTTCACACCAGTTGCTGCGACAAAATCTGTCTCAACTTGCTCTGCTTCTCCTTCGCGGAGCAACCCATGGTTGACAAAGACACAGGTAAGTTGGGCGCCAATGGCCTTTTGAACGATTGCAGCAGCTACTGCAGAATCAACGCCGCCAGATAGCCCGCAGATTACGCGTTTGTTTCCAACGAGTTCTTTTACTTTCGCAATTTCAGTTTCAGCAATGTTGCTTGTAGTCCATGCTGGATTGCACTGAGCAATATCAATAATCCAGTGACGCAATATTTCTTGACCATGTTCTGAATGCAGAACCTCCGGATGAAATTGCACGCCCGCAAGTTGACCTGACTCATTTTCGAATGCTGCAACGCCCGTGCTTTTCGTAGAGGCACAGATAGCGAATCCTTCTGGGGCTTGTGTTACAGCGTCACCGTGACTCATCCACACAAGTTGGTCTACAGGAAGTGATGCAAATACTTTTGAAGAATTCTCGGCAACTAGCGGTGTGCGACCAAATTCAGACTTTCCAGTCTGGCTTACAACTCCGCCAAGGGCGGCTGCCATTACCTGAAATCCATAACAAATTCCGAATACTGGAATCCCTAAATCAAAAATTGCACTATCAAATGTTGGGGCACCAGGTGCATAAACACTTGAAGGGCCGCCCGAGAGAATGATCGCTTCGGGATTCTTCGTGCGGACTTCAGCTGCGCTAATTGATGATGGGACAATCTCACTGAAGACATGTACTTCACGTACACGTCGGGCAATGAGTTGGGCATATTGCGCCCCAAAGTCGACGACTAAAACGCCGTGGCGCGCAAGATTAGGCACGATGGATAAGTACCTCAACGCGCTGGAATTCTTTAACGTCCGAGTATCCGCATGTAGCAATTGCGCGTCGGAAGGCGCCGAAAAGATTCATGGAACCATCGGATGCACGGGATGGTCCAAGCAAAATCTCTTCAAGCGTGCCCGAAGTTCCCACTGCAACACGCTCTCCGCGTGGAAGTTCTTGATGTGCTGCTTCACTTCCCCAGTGCCAACCAAGACCTGGAGCCTCAACAGCTTTAGCAAGTGGCGAACCCATCATGACCGCGTCGGCACCGCATGCAATTGCCTTTGCAATGTCGCCGCTTCGGCCAACAGAACCATCTGCGATTACATGAACGTAACGCCCACCAGACTCGTCGAGATATTCTCTTCGGGCTGATGCAACTTCGGCGACAGCAGATGCCATGGGTACTTCAATACCCAAAACTTTACGAGTGGTATGAGCAGATCCACCACCGAAACCAACAAGTACGCCTGCCGCACCTGCACGCATTAAGTGCAGTGCTCCAGTTGCAGTTGCACAGCCCCCAACAATTACCGGAACATCGAGTTCGTAAATAAACTTCTTCAAATTAAGCGCTTCGTTATTTGAATCAACGTGTTCGGCGCTCACTGTAGTTCCGCGTATTACGAAAATATCTACGCCTGCTTCAACAACGCTCTTGTGAAATTCAAAAGTACGTTGCGGTGAAAGCGACCCTGCCACAGTCACTCCAGCATCGCGAATCTGCTTCAAACGTTCTTTAATGAGCGATGGTTGAATTGGCGCTGAGTAAAGCTCTTGCATGCGCTTAGTTGCATGGACATCAGGCATTGAAGCAATTTCGCCTAACTGAATGCGTGGATCTTCATACCTAGTCCATAGGCCTTCAAGATTGAGAACAGCTAAACCGCCAAGTTTTCCAATCGCGATAGCTGTTTCTGGCGATACAACAGAATCCATTGGCGCTGCCATCATTGGCAGTGCAAATTTGTAAGCATCAATCTGCCATGAAGTAGAAACATCTTCAGGGTTACGTGTACGTCGACTAGGAACTATTGCAATATCGTCAAATGAATATGCCCTGCGAGCGCGCTTTCCTGGTGCTAATTCAATTTCGTTCATGAGCGACCTTTCCCGCGATAGTTAGGTGCATCAGAAATATCCATCACATCGTGAGGGTGGCTCTCTTGCAAACCTGCTGCTGTAATTTGAATGAGTCGGCCTTCGCGTCGCAAGTAAGCAATATCGCCCGCTCCTGCATAACCCATGCCCGATCGCAAGCCACCAACTAATTGATGAACAACTTCGGCGACCGTTCCCCGGTAGGCAACTTTGCCTTCGATTCCTTCAGGTACAAGTTTGTCTTCAGAGAGAACATCATCTTGCATGTAACGATCTTTGGAATATGACTTTTGTTCTCCGCGAGATTGCATGGCACCAAGGGAACCCATGCCGCGATAAGCCTTGTATTGGCGACCATCAATCGTGACGAGTTCGCCTGGTGACTCATTGCATCCTGCAAGAAGTGAGCCCAGCATTACTGAATCTGCTCCAGCAACAAGTGCTTTCACGATGTCACCTGAGTACTGCAAGCCACCATCCGCAATGAGAGGAATACCAGCTTTGGCACATGCCTTGCTTGCTTCCATAATGGCGGTGATTTGTGGAACGCCAACTCCTGCAACGATTCGCGTTGTACAAATAGACCCTGGTCCAACGCCGACTTTTACAGCGTCAGCACCTGCATTTATGAGTGCTTGAGCACCTGCACGCGTCGCGATATTGCCACCAATAATTTGTGTTGTTGGTGAAAACTTCTTAATGCGCGCTATCGCTTCTAGAACGGCGCGGTGATGTCCGTGTGCTGTATCGACAACTACAACATCTACACCAACTTCAATAAGCGCTTGTGCACGTGCAAATCCATCATCGCCAACACCCACCGCAGCACCAGATAATCCGACGTTCTTGACTAATTTGACGTGCGTTACTTGGGCCTCGATTGGAAGGTTTCGGTGGATGATTCCGATTCCACCTTCTTTGGCCATAGCTATTGCCATCTCTGATTCGGTGACGGTATCCATCGCTGAAGAAACCAATGGGATACGAAGTGAAATCGTGCGCGTTAATCGAGTAGCGGTATCAACTTCGCTGGGGACAACTTCAGAGGCATCGGGTAGGAGCAAGACGTCGTCATAAGTCAGACCCAGCATCACTACTTTTTCGTTCTCGCTCATAAGGCGTGAAGTCTATCGGTGTGGCTAGAGTCCAACCGCCCTTGAGATTTCCTCGCATGTTGAGGCGAGATCTTCGACAATTTGAGCACCCGAACAAGCGCTTCGATCCCAACCCGGACCGCCTAAGAGAATGCGTGGGGCAGGACGCACTTTGGGTAGATTTCTAAAGTATTGGGGGTCGGCATTTTCAGGCATGATCGCCCATAGGAAAATGGCTGGTGGGGCAACGCGCGCCACCATGCTTGAAATCGCTTCATTTGGGGTTCGAGCCCCCAGATAGTAGGAAGCAATATTTCGTTCAGCCAGAGCCGCTTTCACAGCAAGCAAGGTCAAACTATGTTGCTCTTCAGAAACCGCTGCGAGCAACACAGGACGCGAGTTAAGCGGATTAGTCAATTCCACGCGGTGTAAACACCGTTGAATGATTTCTGTAACGAGATGCTCGACTTCAACGCCGACTTCGGTTCGCTCCCACTCCTCGCCAATTCTCACTAACAATGGGACTACCAGTTCATGCCAAGCCTTTACGACGCCTTCTTTCTTAATCGCCTGCGCGAGAACTTCCTCGACGAATCTTTCATCAAGTCCATTTGCGGCCCGGAAAAGGGAGGTCACAATTTCGGTTCGCGTCATTGCTGGTTCAACGACAACGTCCACTTGCAATGGTCCGTCATATTTCTTAGCTATCTCTGCGGCTTCGGCTGGCACCACCCCAGAAACTATGAGGCGACGCATATGCAAGAGTTTGGCGAGATCACCGCTGGAGTAGCGACGATGTTGTCCAGTTTGATGTGCGGATGGACCAAGGCCATATCTGCGATCCCAGGTCCGCAAGGTCGCTGGGGCAATTGCCATAACTCGAGCAACAGCTGCAACGCTGAGGAACTCTTCGGTCTTGGTCAACTGGCTCACGGGGCTATTTTGGTGGCTTTGCCCACATCTCACCACCCCAAAACGAGCACTGTGGGGTAAGAGTGACCGGTCAATTTGAACAATCTACGCAACGGTTGTAGAGTGCTACCACTACGAAGGAGTGCACGACATGGCCGAGATTTCACGTCTTCCTAAGCCGATTGCTGACTTATGGCAGTGGCAGTATTCAGGTGCCTGCCAAGAATTACCTTCCGAGATTTTCTTTCATCCAGATGGCGAGCGAGGTCCACGGCGACGAAATCGCGAAAACGCCGCGAAAGCGATCTGTGCTTCATGCCCTGTCATCCAACAATGTCGCGAGCATGCATTGAGCGTCCAAGAGCCTTACGGGATATGGGGCGGCCTCAGTGAAGATGAGCGGTTGATTATTTTGGGCCGTGAGCGCGATGGGGATATTTCACACGCTTCTTAATGTGAAGTAAAACTAGTTTGCAGGTGGGATTAAATTCCACGCGCGAACACCGCCGATGATTCCTGCTTCGTTAGGAACAATCACAACATCATTGCCCAGACGGTGGAGTACAACATCCTTTATTCGGCGAGCATTTCCGCCACCAATATACAAACGGTCCCAAAGAAATACAGGACGCAACTCATCAACCATTGCGCGAACCCGACGCGACCAAAAACTATCTCCGAGGCGTCGGCGTTCGTTCTCACCAATCCATGTGTCATATGTTGTTAAACGCCGAACAGGTGCGTGGGAAAATTCAATATGTGGTGCAAGTACTCCGCCATCAAAAATCGCACTTCCGAGGCCTGTTCCGAGAGTTAACACAACTTCAAAACCTGAACCTGCGACTACTCCTGCGCCATGAACTTCTGCATCATTTAAAACGAGAGTCTGCATTCCCAACGCTTCAGTAAGAGCGCGACGCATATCAAAGCCATCCCAAGCTTTCTTTAGTTCAGGATCCATACGAGTAAGTGGTCCTGCAACATTGATGTAATGCGGTGTTGCAACGACTACACCGTGACGAATCATTCCCGGAACACCCACTGTTGCCCGATCAGCTTTAGGCAAAGTCTTCGCTAAATCCGAAATCGTTTCAACGAGTCGTTGAGGTGAAAGAGGATAAGGAGTAGGAATGCGAACGGCCGGGATTCTCATTGTTCCGGCGCTATCGAGCACCGAAGCTTTGATTCCCAGACCGCCGCAATCTACTGAAAGGGTGAGCTGTTCCACGTAGAGGAATTTACCCGTTAGTGGCTATGTCCGCCAGGACCATGCGAATGGCCTGAGCCACCTGCATCAGCACTGTCAGTTTCAGGCTTCTCATACACAACAGCTTCAGTTGTGATGAACATTGCTGCAATTGATGCAGCATTTGCAAGAGCAGAACGTGTGACTTTTACTGGATCGATAACGCCATCTTTTGTGAGATCGCCATACACATCAGTTGCTGCATTGAAGCCTTCATGGGCCTTCATTGCGCGAACCTTTGAAACAACGACGTATCCTTCAAGACCAGCATTTTCTGCAATCCAACGAAGTGGCTCATCGCAGGCTTTGCGAACGAGACGCACACCAACTGCTTTATCTCCCTCGAAGCCGAGATCGCCTTCAAGAGAATCAGCTGCATGAACCAAAGCTGCGCCTCCACCAACAACGATGCCTTCTTCAACTGCGGCACGTGTTGCAGAGATTGCATCTTCAAGACGGTGCTTCTTCTCTTTCAATTCAACTTCGGTGTGTGCGCCAACTTTGATAACGCAAACTCCGCCGGCAAGTTTCGCTACACGCTCTTGGAGCTTGGTGCGATCCCATTCAGAATCTGTGTTTTCAAGTTCGCGACGGATTTCAGAGACGCGGGAAGCAACTGCTGCCTTATCTCCCCCACCATCAACAATGGTGGTGTTGTCTTTTGTGATGACAATGCGACGTGCACGGCCAAGAACTTCAAGACCCACCTGATCAAGTTTCATGCCCACTTCAGCGGCAATAACCTGCGCGCCAGTCAGCGTTGCGATGTCTTCCAGCATGGCCTTGCGACGATCACCAAAACCTGGTGCCTTAACAGCTGCTGAAGTAAATACTCCGCGCATCTTGTTAACGACCAAAGTTGAAAGTGCTTCTCCGTCAACATCTTCAGCGATGATCAGAAGTGGCTTGCTGGCTTGTGCAATCTTTTCCAA
>CAIYRR010000125.1 GCA_903928745.1 uncultured Actinomycetes bacterium
GACAGCGCTTGTATTTCTTTCCAGAACCACAAGGGCAAGGACCATTTCGAGATACGCCCGTGCTTTGGGCAACACCAGATTCATCCGCTGCTGAATATTGCAATTGAACCGGAGCCTTTGGGGTTTCAAGTCCTTTGGCGCTCACGTCGTGAGTGGACTCTTCAATACTTACTTCGACGTTAAAGAGGTATCCAGCGATTTCCTCTTTGATTGCATCCATCATTGCCGAGAATAAATCAAAGCCTTCACGTTGGTATTCAACGAGAGGATCGCGCTGTGCCATCGCACGCAAACCGATTCCTTCTTGCAAATAATCCATCTCATACAAATGCTCTCGCCATTTACGATCAAAAACCGAAAGCAAGACTTTTCTCTCAAGTTCTCTCATTACCTCTGCGCCTAGTGCTTCTTCGCGTTTGGTATAAGCGGCAACAGCATCATCGATAACTCTTTGAGCGAGGAAATCAGTATCGAGCGCTTTACGGCTCCCAAGTTCCTTCTCTAAGTCCTCGATGGAGAACGAAATTGGATAAAGAGCGCGAAGGGCTGTCCATAAAGTATCTAGATCCCAATCTTCAGGGAAGCCTTCCGCAGTTGCTGCTTCTACATAAGCAGCCAAAGTATCTTGCAAGAAGGTTTGAACCTGATCCTTAATGTCTTCACCCTCTAGTACCAGACGGCGCTCGCCATAAACAACTTGCCGTTGACGATTGAGTACATCGTCGTATTTCAAAACATTCTTACGAATTTCAAAGTTTTGAGCTTCAACTTGAGTTTGCGCTGATCGAATTGCATTACTTACCATCTTAGATTCGATAGGTGCATCCTCTGGAAGTCCAGCAGCAGAAAGGAATCTCTCAACCATTCCAGAGTTGAATCGACGCATGAGCTCATCTTGCAATGAGAGATAGAAACGCGACTCACCTGGATCGCCTTGGCGACCAGAGCGACCGCGTAGCTGATTATCAATACGGCGAGATTCGTGGCGTTCGGTACCTAAGACATAGAGACCACCAAGTGCTGTTACTTCCTCATGCGCCTTAATTACCGCAGCCTTTTGCTTGGCAATCTCTTCCGGCCAAGCTTTCTCATAATCTTCAGGTGTATCAACTGGAGAGAATCCGCGACGTTGAAGTTCAAAATCAGCCATGAAGTCTGGGTTTCCACCCAGCATGATGTCGGTACCACGACCTGCCATATTGGTAGCAACTGTTACTGCGCCAACAACACCTGCGCGAGCAATAATTGCCGCTTCACGTTCGTGGTGTTTAGCGTTGAGCACTTCGTGTGGAATACCGTTCCTGCGAAGTACTGCAGAAAGTTCTTCAGATTTTTCAACACTGACGGTGCCAACAAGTACTGGCTGCCCTTTACGGTGGCGATCGACAATATCTTTAGCAACAGCATCGAACTTGCCAATCTCGGATTTGTAGACCAAATCGGGTTGATCAACACGGATCATCTCTCGATTGGTTGGAATAGGTACGACGCCGAGTTTGTAAATCTGATGAAATTCAGCGGCTTCGGTCATTGCAGTACCGGTCATTCCGGAAATCTTTGTGTAAAGACGGAAATAGTTTTGGAGTGTAATAGTCGCAAGAGTCTGATTTTCGTCTTTAATTTCAATTCTTTCTTTGGCCTCAAGTGCTTGGTGCATGCCATCGCTATAGCGACGACCAGAAAGCACGCGACCCGTGTGCTCATCGACTATGAGAAGTTCCCCATTCATAACTACATAATCTTTATCTCGCTTAAATAATTCCTTTGCGCGAATAGCGTTATTGAGGTAGCCAATTAATGGTGTATTCACAGCTTCGTAAAGATTGCCGATTCCGAGTAATTCTTCGACCTTTGTAACGCCTTCTTCAAGAACACTCGAAGTACGTTTCTTCTCATCAACTTCGTAGTGCAAATCTTTAACAAGCTTTCCTGCAATATTTGTAAACTCGACATACCATTTGGTTGCCTTATCAGCGGGACCGCTGATGATCAGTGGAGTTCTGGCCTCATCAACGAGAATCGAGTCAACTTCGTCAACTACGGCAAAGAAGTGTTCGCGTTGAACACAATCTTCAAGAGTCCAGGCCATGTTGTCGCGCAGGTAATCAAATCCAAATTCATTGTTAGTGCCATAAGTTATATCGGCAGCATATGCAGCGCGGCGTTCTACTGGATCCATAGAAGCAAGAATGACTCCAACGTTCAAACCAAGGAAACGATGGATACGGCCCATCCATTCACTATCGCGTTCAGCAAGGTAATCATTCGTGGTGACAACGTGAACACCTTTGCCTGCAAGTGCATTGAGATAGGAAGGTAGCGTCGCGACCAAAGTCTTACCTTCACCAGTGCGCATTTCAGCGATATTGCCTCGATGCAGAGCGGCTCCACCCATAATTTGCACGTCGTAATGGCGCTGACCCAATGTTCGCTTAGCTGCCTCGCGCACTACTGCAAATGCCTCAGGTAAGAGATCATCCAAAGTAGAACCATTGGCAAAGCGCTCTTTTAAAGTAGCCGTCATCACACGAAGTGCAGCATCTGAAAGTTGAGAAACATGAGGTTCATGAGAATTTACCTGCTCGGCTACCTTGCTCAGCTCTCGAAGAACGCGGCCTTCACCTGCACGCAAGATTCGATCTAGAAACGCTGGCATGAAATTACCTTTCTCCACCTTATGACAACACACAGCGGGAGCGGCCAGGAGCCAAATCCCATGTCTCTATCGTAGGGGTTGGGCCACGCAAGCAGTAATCGCGGCTAATACCCGAATTTGACCCATCGCGAGGGCTCGAGAAGCCTCAATTAGTGTGGCTCCCGTGGTGACAAGGTCATCGGCAAGAATAACTTCTCGCGTTCTCGGCATATTCTGCGCAATAGATAATGAATTTTGCAGGTTGACGTGACGCTCTCGTGCATCCAATTTTGTCTGATCCTTCACGCGTCGATCATGAGTCAAGAGTTGTCTGACTGGATTTCCTTCAGAGCGGCCAGCTTCGTGAACCATTTCATCATTAAAATTTCTCCCACGAATTCTTATGGCTTGTCTTTGAGAGGGAATTGGAACAAGGATTGCACTAAATCCAAAGTCTTTACGAGCTCGAGAAATTGCGAGGCGTAACGCGTAAATGATTAATTCGTCTGCGGCTTTGATTCCATTTTCTTTGGCGGCCAATAAAA
>CAIYRR010000126.1 GCA_903928745.1 uncultured Actinomycetes bacterium
GGATCATTTTTTGAAGTCAGATGCCAACCAAAGATTGAACGTTTCCCTTTTACGGATATCGATGAATCCACGTTTTGCATGACAAGCGCAATGACCGTGCGCTCACTCCAGTGACGAACATTGAGGATCTTCACAAGCGACGATGGTGAACGCAGAAAAGTCTTGACCCAATTACGTCGTCTTAGCTTAGATGTCGCACCATCCGTCATCAGTGTTTGCATCAGTCCCATGAAGTTACTGCCTTTGCCATATCGCACTGGCTCTACGTGGGTGTGCTCATCGGGATAGAAGGAAGAGGTGATCGCACTGCCCTTGCTGAAGTTGATCTTTGTATCAGGCATAGATGCGCCGACGAGAGATTCGCTATTAGTTCTGGAAAGTTCGCCCAACTGTTTTGAAAGTTGAGGCAATGTTTTGGTGTCTTTCATGCGGTGAAGTAACTTCTGAGTATTAAAAGTTCCCGCCGCAACAATTACTTGCTTAGCAGTAAATGTTTGCGTACTCGTCCCACCAGTCTTTTTCGCTTTGACAACCCACGAACCATTTACTTCCTTAAGTTCAGTAACTGTTGTCATGGGGAATACAACAGCGCCTGCTTTTTCAGCCAACCCCAAATAATTCTTTGGCAATGTGTTTTTGGCATTGTGGCGACATCCAGTCATGCATCCGCCACATTGCACGCAACCTTCGCGCATTGGACCAACTCCGCCGAAGTATGGATCTTCGACTTTCTCAGCAGGGTGTTTTCCAAAGTGGATACCCAAAGGCGCCAAGGTGAAGGTATGTCCCACACCCATTGCCTCTGCAGCGTCTTTCATTGCCTGATCACTGGGTGAAAAGTATGGATAAATACTTACGCCAAGCATTCTGCGAGCTTGGTCATACCAGGGCTCTAACTCTTGCTTCCAATCAGTGATGTGCGCCCATTGAGGATCACCGAAGTATTTATCGCCCGGCTGATACAAAGTGTTGGCATAGACCAAAGATCCTCCGCCAACACCCGCACCAGCCAAAATGATTGCATCAGGCAATACATGAATTCTTTGAATCCCAAGGAAACCTAGCTTTGGCATGAAAAGAAATTTGCGAAGTCTCCAGGATGTCTTTGGGAAATCCTCATCCGCAAATCTCTTTCCAGCCTCTAAAACCGCAACGCTGTAGCCCTTTTCGACTAAGCGCATTGCTGAGACAGAACCACCAAAGCCAGATCCAACAATGACAACGTCAAAGTCGCGGTTCATGGTTCTAGATCTCAATCCCTGCAGTGTCTTCATCGCGGATAGTCCATGATGTTCCGTAAGACTCAAGTAGATCCAGGAATGGTTTTGGTTCAAACCATTCAGGTCCATTGACGCCTTCTGGTTGCCAGATACCTTTATCAATAAGTTCCATAGCCATCACGGGATTCACTGCTGTCTGCCACACAACTGCTTGGTCACCGTATTCGGCCATTGACCATGCATTGTCGATGACGTTGTAGATGTAGCAGGCATAAGGCTTGCCTTCTTTATTGAGTCCCTTAACCAATGCGCCAGCGCAGGTCTTTCCGCGCATGCGCTCACCTAACGTTGCAGGATCTGGCAAAGATGCTGCAAGTAGATCACGAGGTGAAACGGAGACGCCTTGAACATCGACATGTTCCTTGCGATCCATTCCCAACATATGAATAGTTTTCAGAGTCGTAATGAAGGATGCGCCGAGACCATATTTAAAGTTAACTTTCTTCGCGTCAACTTTCTGAGGAATCAATACAACTTCTTCGTGCTCCACATTCACGCACTCAACTGGGCCGATTCCTTCTGGGAAATCGAAAGTTTCTATGCCGCTAAATGGTTCGGTTGTGTACCAACCGCGACCGTCTTCCCAAACCAATGGTGGGTTGAGACATTCTTCAATCGTTGTCCAGATGGAAAATGATGGCGCGAAATTGTGCCCCTCAACAGTCAGGTTTGATCCATCAAGAATGGTGAGTGAATCAATGCGACTAAATAGGAAGTCCGAGGCATATCGAGCAAAGACATCGCTCATGCCAGGTTCGATACCCATACCCACCAGTGCATAGATACCGCGCTCACTCCAGTTCCAGTCACGAGCAAATTGCTCGTCACCTAACTTCACCCCTGTTTCAGAGTTTGGGTAGTGAGGGTGTGGACGTGACAATGACATTGCCATGTCTATGTAATTTGTATTCTCAATTTCGCAGGCTAAGAAGATTGGCATCACGAAGCGCGGATCCACTGCATTAATAACTACATCAGGATCTGCCTTGCGAATTAGCTCACGTAGATCTTCAAGCTCGGCTGCGTTGACTTGTGCGGCAGAAAATCGTGAATCGTTTACTCGTGCAACTGCTTCTTCGGCGCGTGCCAAATTGCGGTCAGCAATAACCATTGATGTAATAAAGGTTCTGCGAGATGCGATATTTGCGATTGCTCTGCCAACACCACCCGCGCCTATAACTAGCGCTTTCATTGTTGGCCTCTCATGGGGATTAACTCCCTGTTGGTTTGTTTTCCCAATGCTAGCCAATCGGGTTACTTCTGCCAATTTATCGCGTGATTAATGCATGAATTAACGATGATTATTCGTTTAAATGAGAGATGCCCTACGGGTACCCTTGCTCAATGCAATTAATCGTTTATTTTGCATAGTACGTCCTCGTAGCTCAGTGGATAGAGCAACCGCCTCCTAAGCGGTAGGTCGCCGGTCCGACTCCGGCCGAGGACACCACCAATAGTTGGCAGACATTTACCTGCGAGATGGATTTTTGGTGGTCTTGGTTGAGATTATTGAAATTTGAAAATCCATTGCCTCAATAAGTCGTAAAAAAGTAATTGTGTTGGGATTCAAGAGTCCTCTTTCGATTCGACTTATATCCGCCTGCTGCACACCAGATAATTCAGCTAATTCTCTTTGTGTCATGACACGCTCACGCCGAGCTGTTGCCAACACAGAACCAATAGCCACGGCGCTTGAGAAAACTTTGTAAGCGTCTTTGCCATTTTGAGAAAACTTAGCCCTGCGTTTATCCGCGTAATCTTGGAAATTCTTGTTCATGGCCCTACCTCCACTTTAAAGTGTATGTGTTTTAACACATCAAGTCAATCTAGCTATGCTCATTACTCGTTCCCTGCTCGCCAACGTTGAAGACGCACTCTTGCAAGCTTGATCTCCGCCTGTTGTCTCTTGGGTTTGTCATTACTTGCTTTGTCGTAACCGCTCAACAGCAAGATGATTTTGGAACCATGAAAATGTATAAATAATCGGATAAGAATCTTTACTGGTGGCATTGGGCTGTTGATTTCTAGATTTGCATACATCGCCTTTATGTCAGCTGCTGAATATTTGATCCTGAATTCAAAGATTCCTTTTTCCACGTGCTTAAGCCATGGAGTTCCAATCAGCTTGAGTCCGTTAGGCACAAGAACTAGTTCGATTGCTGCACTCAATGCAGCGAATTTAACATCACTAAGGGAGTCCATCCAGGATTCAAAAGAGGAGAAAGCGTCTCTGCCGTCGCAGTATTCAACTATCCAAGAGTCTATTTCCGCCATAAATTGAAGCTAATTGCAGATACTGACAAACTGCTTTAGATAAGAAAGCCTATGTGGATAGAGTCAACCGCCTCCTAAGCGGTAGGTCGCCTGTTCAACTCCCGCCGGGGACACTCCTTTGTAATTCACGAAGTATTAGTTCGGCTGCGGTAGTAGCAAGCATCGCGCAAATTCTTGGTTAGTTGTACCATCAATTTATGAAGCGCATCTTCGTGAGCCTTCTGCTTTCAATAGGCATCATGGCTCCTTATGCATCGGCGGCTGATGCTGAAATCATTAAATTATCGTGTGGCCCAAGTGGAGCAACGTACTCAATTCAATTACCAGAGGGAATTGCGCAAGCAGGTAACGCATGCGAAGGATCACTCACAATGGATAATAGAGTGAAGATTATTGGGCAATATGCATTTGCAAACAGCCAGCTTAAATCAGTCACTATTTCAAATTCCGTGACGATTATTGGTTCCTCTGCTTTCTCTGGCGCCCCTCTCTCTTCAGTAAATATTCCCAACTCGGTAATTGAGATCGGCCAACAAGCCTTTAGTAACACACAATTAACTTCAGTACTGATGCCTAACTCTGTAACGAGTATCGGTATGGGTGCGTTCTACAAGGTTCCGCTTACATCGGTAACATTGCCAAATTCGATTACAAGTATTTCACGTGGGCTCTTTATGAACACGAAGCTAACTTCGGTGACAATTCCCAACTCTGTAACGAGTATCAGTTCTACAGCTTTCAATAGAACACCTTTAGCCTCAATAGATATCCCAAATTCAGTGACAAGTATCGGAGTAGGAGCATTTGCGGAAACATTGCTAACCACAGTGGTAATCCCAAACTCAGTCGGAGTTATTGATTATTTTGCCTTCTCGGATATTCCAACACTGGCTTCTATTTCAATTCCAGACAAATTATTAGTTCTAGATTCAAATGTTTTCGAACGCGACAGTTCACTTACCAAAATCACTTACTGCGGCACATTGAAGAGTTTTCCAACCACTCCAGTTTGCCCGCCTGAGCGAGCAGCTGAAAATAACGCTGCTAAAATTGCAGCAGCTAAGGCTGCAGATAAATCAGCAGCTAAAATGAAAGTTATTCCTGGTGGAAAATGCACGAAGGTCGCCACGACAGCAATATTCCTTGACTACAAGTACACGTGTACTAAATCAGGAACAAGACTTGTGTGGAGTAAGGGCGTGGTTTACGTCAAGCCAGCACCAACGCTTAAGCCCAATCCCATATCGGACCCAATTCCAAATCCAACTCCAGCAAACCCAACAGTCATTTTTCCGCCTGAAAGTTCTGCATCTGCAATAACGAAACCGCCGTTGAGTATGGTGGGAATAAATACACAAGGGTTTTATTGGAACGGGGGGATGGATCCCGCGTATGTCACTCTTGGTCCAAAGACTGGAGGACATCCAGAGCTTGGTGCATACGACATGAAGTCAGGCGTGAACTTCTTAATCGATGGCTATGCCCCTATTCTGGCTCCAATCGATTCGCGCTTTATTGGTTTCAATGATCGAAATGCTCATTACGTAATGAAGAATGATGGAAAAAGTAAAGTTGAAGGCTCTTTGAACACTCCCAATGATGATTTAGAGTTGTGTTTTGAATCCACGAGCAAAGATTGGCCGGGGCTGATTTATTGTTTCTACCATCTTGGTGAAACTCCGCTGCTCTTGGGCATTAATAAGACTCCATTGTGTGCCACGGCAAAAGAATGGCCGGGATCAATGCGCGCAGAAGGTTGGCAATACTTCACAGATGCGGATTACGCAATACAACCAACTGCAATATCGGCTAGCTGTGATGCACTCCTAGGACGAGAAGTTAAGCGCGGAGCCGTTATCGGTTATGCGGGAATTACAGGTCCTTTCTCGCAAGCTCCGATAAAGATGAAAGTCCCAAATAGAGCGATCAACCCGACTTCCAAAAAAGGCAATGCAAATCTTCACTGGGTACAAGGCGATGCCTTCTTCTATTGGAAATGTTTCGCACCAGGTGCAACATTTGAGCCCGGAGTGCTCGCATATCCATGGGAGTGTGGCGGATTTTCGCTGCCTAAAGAAGAGAAAGATATAAATTTCAAATATAAAAAGTAATTTAATTCTGGAAGAGTTCGGCAGCAACCGCCTACTAAACGGTAGGTCGCCGGTCCGACTCCGGCCGAGGACACTTAGTGTTTTAGAGTAAAGCGTTTCAATGGTTGAGGTGCCCACCAGTTGCGTTCACCGAATAAGCGCATTAATGCGGGCACTAATAGCGCTCTAATAAGTGTGGCATCAAGGAGTACTGCAAAGGCAACGCCAAGACCCATGAATTTAATAGATGTGACTCCACTGATAGCAAAAGATGCGAAGACCACCGCGAGCAATCCAGCTGCGGCGGTAATGATTCGTGCAGATCTTTGAAGTCCGGTGGCCACTGATTCAATGTTGGTTTTTCCGGCAAGGTGTTCTTCACGAATGCGTGAGAGTAGGAAGATCTCGTAGTCCATGGATAGACCGAACACGACGACTGCAATCAAAATACTTGTTCCAGTATCAAGTGTGCCTGTAACCGTGAAATCACCAACCAACCATTTCAAGTGACCATCAATAAAGACCCAAGTGAGGGCGCCCAATGTGGCAACGAGGGAGAGCCCGTTAAGGATGACCGCCTTGATTGGAAGAATTATGGAACCAGTAAATACAAAGATAAGAATGAGAACGCTTAAGGCAATCCACCCCAAGGCCCAAGGAAGCGTATGTGCGATTCCATCTTGAGAGTCTGTGAAATCAGCAGCAGGTCCACCAATAATTGTTCCAGTTGGCGCAGGAAGAGCTCGGATCGCGTGGATCATTACTTCGGCCTCGGTGGTGCGAGAAGCCATTGATTGCACTGCAGAGATTCTCAAGTCAGAGCCATTGGATTGACTTGGATTCATGCGCACAATTCCATCTACGTCTTGAATCTTTGAAACATACGTAGCAACTTCTGCGGATTTCGTTGAACCATTAGGAATGATGATCTCTATCGGGCTTCCTTCTTGTCCGATGAATCTTTCAGCAATCACAGCCGAAGCAATTGCGGCTTTATCTTTTGCCGGCAGGACGCGCGAATCAATCTGTGCAAAGGCAATGCTTTTCATCGGCGCTGCGCAGATTGCCAATATGAGAAGGGAGACAATCACAACGGGAATAGGACGGCGCATCACGAAACGTGCCGTAGCTGCCCAACGTCCGTCTGCTTTAGGAACGATTGCGCTCTTTCGCAAGACACCCTTATCAACTTTGTTTCCAAGCATTGCAAGAATGGCAGGTAGCGGGATGAGTGCACCAGCAACCGCTAGTGCCACGACTGAAGTTCCGGCATATCCGAATGATTTTAAGAACGAGAGTGGAAATAACGTGAGTGAAAGCATCGTGACAAAGACCGTCAGGCCAGAGTAGAAGACAGTTTTACCCGCGGTAGAGACAGTGATGGCCACGGATTCTTCGACACTCTTGCCGTCGTGTAATTCCTCGCGAAAACGATTAACAATAAGGAGTGCGTAGTCGATACCTAAACCAAGTCCCAGGCCGGTAATGAGGTTAAGTGCGTAAATACTTACGGAGGTAAAGAGTGTGAGTAGGAAAATAATAAAGAAGGCGCCCAGGATTGCACTGATGCCGACAACGAGCGGCATTGCAGATGCAACGAGTGCACCGAAAACAAAGACCAATAATATGAAAGTTAGCGGTATAGATATTGCCTCGGCCAAGGCCAGATCTTTTGAGATCTTTGAATTAATCGCGTGCGTAATAACTCCACCACCTGAGGCATAAACATTGAGCCCCTCAAACTTGCCATCGTATTTTGCCTGAATGTTCTTGCCGACATCGCTGACGCTGGCGAAATCTGATTTTGTTGTATAGATAAATAGGAATGCAGCTTTGCTATCGGCAGAGCGCAGGGTAGGCGCTCCACCCGCACTCCAATAAGAAAGTGTTTGGGAGATTCCAGGTTCGGCTGCAATGAGCTTTTGTAGCTTGATTGCCGATGCAGCCACGACTGGATCATTGACGCTTGTTTTGGAATCGATAACTAAAACAACGCCAGGATCTTTGGTGTGGAAATGTTTAGTGAGGTACTTAGCAACTTGGGCTGATTGACTCTTTGGGTCTGAGTAACCGCCGCTATCCAGCTTGGAAATTGCGAGTGATCCGATTCCGCCACCAAGAACGATGATGAGGATGAATACTGCGAGGGTAGATTTTCGACGCTTGACAACGAATTTGCCCAACTTTAGAAACACGTGCTGATCTCCCTATTTTGATTAGGTTCAAAGTATGGCTGATAGAATTCAACAAATGAGCGAAATATGGCCAAAGACGACCTCTGACGAACGTGATCCTCGCGACGATCAGGAAGAAGAGAAACGTCGCGAAGACGAGATCAATTCAGACAAACCGCCGCACCACGAATAAAATCAGAATGTTTAGTCGGCCTTAACAGCAGGTGCTGATTTACTTTCCGTTGCTGGCTTTGTGGCCGAGACTTCTTTCGCCGAAGCCTTAGGGGAATCCTTACCTGAATCCTTGGAGGAATCCTTTGGAGCAGGAAGTGCAGAGGAGCCCGATGAAGAACTCTTTGAATCCGTTTTATAGAAGCCAGAACCCTTAAAGACCACCCCAACTGCGGTGTAAATCTTTCGCAGTTCTCCTTGGCATTCCGGGCAAGTAGTCAGGGAGTCATCAGAAAATGCCTGAAATTGCTCGAATTCGTGGTTGCAGGCGCTACATGCATATTGATAAGTAGGCATCGCATCCACCCTTTCGCATAAATGTTGGTATATCCCCGACAGCGGGGTAGAGGGAAAGTGTAAAGAAGTGAGACGATACAGGCGAATCAGGGCAATAAATTGCCAGATACAGACCAGATATAGACCAGATATAGAGGAGTTGTAGTCAATGGGGAGAATGAAACACGCTCTGCTGGCGGCCATCGTATTTTCTCTCTCGATGATTGCTCCAGCTCAAGCCAATTCCCTTGTATCAACTTCCCCAATTAGCGGATCAACGTTGTTGACTGCGCCAAGTGCCGTAACCCTCGTTACGGAATCTGCGTTAATGGATGTTGGAAACTCCGTGACCGTCACCGATCCCGAAGGCGCTCGCGTTGATGATGGCACAATCAGCGTTGATGGCATGAATGTCATTGTTGGTTTACAGCCACTGAAAGTTTCAGGCAGGTACACAGTTGCGTACACGCTCTTAACTGAAAACGATGTCCCTCTGGCTGGAAATTACACCTTTAGTTTTACAGCACCGACGGTTATTTCATCTCCTTCTCCAAAAACAAGTGATCCGACAACTATCACGCCAACTGCTGGTAGCGGACGAGGAACATCAATCTTCGTACTGACATTGCTTTTCGCCGCGCTGCTTGTCTTTATATTCTTAGTTTTTTATGCCCGAAAGATCATTAGAGAACGATGATGCATTTCGCAGCATCACTCCCATCTGCAGGACCCCTGGTGAGCGCACTCGCCACAATTAGTAAGTTCTTGGGAATCACATCAAGTATCGCCGTTGTTGGCGCATTGCTGGCGGCAGGTTTCCTCTTGCCAGAATCACATGGAAAGTTGAGTAAATCTGGTCTTGCGATCCGCAAAGTAATTATGTGGGCTTCTATTTCTTGGGCAATTGCAGCTGTTGGCAACATTGTGTTTTCGTTAGCAAATATTTTGGGCGAACCACTTGATGTGGTTTTGGACTACACGACGGTTAAATCTTTCATCACGCAAATTACCTTGGGTCAATACCTTTTGTTCCAACTTTTCGTTGCGGTGTTTGTTGCATCAATTGCACCGCGAATTAAAAAAGTAGGCGGAGCGAACCTTCTTGTCATTGCAACCTTCGTCGGCATCCTTGCTCCCGTTTTTCAAAGTCACTCAGCATCCAGCGGTTCTCATGCGTTAGCTATTGGCTCTTTGGCGATCCACGTGATTGCACTTTCACTTTGGGTCGGTGGTGTTTTCGCATTAGCTTTATTGGAACCCGAAGAACGCGCCAGCGCGGCTTCTCGATTTAGCCAACTCGCTCTGTGGGCAGTGATTGCAGTTGTCGCAAGTGGAATGGCGAATGCCTGGGCTCGTTTGAACTTTGCATCGGCCTGGCACAGCACATATGCCATCGTGATGATTCTTAAAGTTGTCCTCACCATTGGACTCATATTCATCGGATATAGGCACCGCAAGAATTTGGCGGCAAAGGCCCCAACATCAATTAATTGGGCGCAATTTGCTCAATTAATACTTACCGAATTGACCATCATGATCGTCGCATTGGCACTTGGGTCATGGCTTTCCGTGAACCGCTCACCTGTACCCATCGGCGGCGAGAAGTTCGATGTTGCAGTGACAGTGGCGGGATTGCCAATGCCGGGTACGCCATCTTTGAGCCGAATGCTTTTGCTTTACAACCCGGACGCCCTCTTCATAGGTTTCCTGATTCTTGCAATTGCTTTATACGCACGAGGTGTGATGATTCTTGAACGTCGTGGCGATAAATGGCCGTTGGGTCGCAAGATTGCTTTTGTTTGCGGAATCGTGGCAATTGATTTTGCAACAAGTGGCGGCCTTGGTGTCTATGCCCACTTCTCCTTCTCGTATCACATGATTGCTCACATGGTGCTGGGCATGATTGCCCCTATAGGGCTCGTGCTGAGTGCGCCAATTACTTTGGCGCTGCGTACATTGCCGCAAGGCCGCACGCATGAAGAACGCGGAGTGCGAGGCACTCTCGTATCTGCGCTTCATTCCAAGATCGCAAGTATTTGGGTCAATCCAATTGTTGCACTCGTACTTTTCGATGGATCGCTTTTTGTTCTTTATTTCACCACACTCTTTGGCGGAATGATGCAAAGCCACATCGGTCACTTCGCAATGAATGTCCATTTCGTACTTGCTGGATTCTTGTTCTTCCACGTAATTATTGGGGTAGATCCAAATCCAAAGAGAGCGCCTCACTTAGTGCGCATCGTTGTCCTCTTTGCAGCAATGAGTATTCACGCATTTTTCTCAGTGGCACTTATGTCATCGACTACATTGCTCGACGGAGGATATTTTGCACAACTTCATACTCCGTGGGTTTCGGACTTATTGGCTGATCAACGATTAGGCGGATCAATCGGTTGGGCCATGGGTGAAATCCCAATCCTCTTGGCACTTGTAGCCACATTTATTTTGTGGGTGAGAGATGATTCGCGCGAAGCAAAGAGAATTGACCGAAATACCGAACGAATGGCTGCAATGGGTCAACCAGATGAACTAGCCGACTACAACACATATCTTGCACGGTTGGCTGCGCAAGATGAGAAAGAAAGTTAGGAAACCATGGATCACTTATTTGAACTTCCCACCGAGTATGAGGATCTGCGGGCGAGCGTTAGAGCCCTTGCCGAAAATGAGATTGCACCGTTTGCCCACGATGTGGATGAGCAAGCTCGTTTTCCCGAGGAAGCCCATAAAGCGCTGCAAAAGGCTGGTTTAGCGGCCTCCCATGTGCCAACAGAATTCGGCGGCGATGGTGCTGATTCCTTAGCGGTAACGATCATTATCGAAGAGGTCGCACGAGTTTGTGGCTCGTCATCATTAATACCAGCGGTCAACAAACTTGGTTCATTGCCTCTTATTCTTGCGGGCACTGCTGAACAGAAAGAGCGATGGCTTCGACCACTTGCACAAGGAAAAGGTTTCTCATATTGCTTATCTGAATCCCAAGCGGGCTCTGATGCATCCGCTCTTTCGACAAAGGCTCTACAAGTCGGCGATGGATGGGTGCTCAACGGAAGCAAGAAGTGGATTTCTAACGCGGGTTTTTCAGACTTTTACACGGTGCTGGCCTCCAATGATTCAAGCAAAGGTGCAAAAGGTATTACCGCCTTTATTGTTGAAAAAAGCGATGAAGGCGTCTCCTTTGGTGCGCATGAAAAGAAGATGGGATTTCGTGGATCACCAACTCGTGAAGTCTATTTCGACAATGTGAAACTTTCCGATGATCGCCGTATTGGTGAAATTGGCGCAGGATTTACGATCGCCATGAATACCTTGGATCACACTCGTGTGACAATTGCTGCACAAGCACTTGGACTTGCACAAGGCGCGTTAGATGTTGCGAGTAAGTACGCACATGAGAGACACCAATTCGGTAAGCCAATCTTCGACTTTCAAGGAATTCAATTCATGTTGGCAGATATGGCCATGAATATCGCAGCCGCAAGACAGCTCACGTACGCAGCTGCTGCAAAGAGTGAACGCAATGCTGGTGACCTTAGATTCTTCTCCGCTGCAGGAAAATGTTTTGCAAGTGATACAGCGATGAAAGTTACTACTGATGCAATTCAAATCTTGGGTGGTTATGGCTATGTATCTGACTATCCGGTGGAGCGAATGATGCGCGATGCCAAACTCACACAGATTTATGAAGGCACAAACCAGATCCAAAGAATTGTGATGGCTCGGAATCTTCCTTAAAAGCGAATAATTTCCTCTGGTGTGGCAGCTGCCGAAAGTGGCACGTCATGGTTTTCGTGAGGCAAGAATTCTTCAGTAATCTCACCTGAATAAATCAGTCCTACTTTCCATCCCGGGATTGTGGGCAGCGCACGGTCGTAATATCCGCCGCCTTTGCCAAGTCGGTACCCCGCGCTATCAATCTGCAAGGCAGGCACAATGACTGCATCAATCGAAGTGAAATCGATGTATTCAGGACCAAGGGGTTCAAGAATTCGCCCTACAAGTTTTAGGTTTTGTTGCTCGCCATCCCAGATAACCCATTGAATCGTTTCACCGGCAATGCGAGGAAGCAGCAGAGTCACACCTCTTGCCAGAAGTACTTGATTGATTTCTTGCGTCGAAGGTTCCGTGCCATATGAGACGTAACTCGCAATTATTCTCGCCGATGTGATTTCTGGGGTTGCGAGTAATAAATCAAATGACACATTTCTATCTCGTTGGCGACGACTATGACGAAATTGCTCACGTAATCGAGCTTTTTCATCAGTCTTCATGCGTTAAATCCCCTAGAAGTATTGGTCTAACAAGTATGGTGGGATTATGTCAGAGCAAATGCATGTTGATGAGTTTCTGACTGCTCTCTTGGCAATCAGCCACCCCCTTGAGTCTTTTGATATGCCGCTATTGGATGCCCACGGCGCAACTCTCGCCTCCGATATATATGCCGGCGACCGCTTAGTCATGCGATCAGGAACCAGAATTCGATCAACACAAATCGGGTTGGCCGCATCCATAGGGCTTGATCATTTACCTGTGCGACCACATCCTCGAGTTGTCATCATTTCAGCAGGGCCAGATCTTGTTGAACCTGGCAAGCCACTTCATGGCACAGAAGAATTCGAAACCAACTCATGGATTCTCACCACGGGAGTTCGCGAAGCAGATGGCGTGAGTTATCGGGTTCACTCGATACCAGATAACGAAGAACAGCTGCAGGCTGTTGTCGAGGACCAGTTAGTGCGTGCGGATTTAGTTGTGGTCAGCGGCGAACGAGGAGATGATTCTTTCGATTTAATCACTCGCGCATTGAGCTCACTCGGGGAAATCACCACATCAGATGTGGCAATTGAAAACAGTGGTCGTCACAATTTTGGGCTAATCGGACCCGACAACACTCCCGTCGTCACACTTCCCGGAGACCCTATTTCGGCTTACATCTCCATGGAACTTTTCGTCCGGCCAATGATTCGGACGATGTTGGCAGCCGAAAGTGTTCATAGGCCATCTGTTAAAGCTCGCCTAGAAAAACCCGTTGCCTCAACACCAGGTGTGCGCTCTTATCTGCGCGCCATATTGTCCGAGGACTCGAAGTCCGTGCGCGCTTTGGATTCTCAAGAGGAAATGTCAACGCTGGCTGAAGCCAATGCCTTAATTTCCATCCCAGAATCTGTCACACAAATGGGCGCGGGGGATGAAGTCGTAGTTGTTGTATTGCGACGAAGGTACTTCTGAAAGATTATTGAGATGACCTTAAATTCCTGGCCCATAGTTTTACGACAAGGAGATATCACCTTGCGCCCGCTGCGCATTCGTGATCGAAGTAAGTGGGATCGAGTACGTAGCACCAATCGCGAATGGCTAAGCCCCTGGGAGGCAACCATGCCTCGAGTTCCTGGCGAAAAAAGCGATAGAAAGCTTCCGACCTATTTCTCAATGGTCGCTGCTCACAATAAAGAGGGTCGCAGCGGACGATCTATTACGTTGGCAATTTGGTACAAAGGGGCGCTTGTGGGGCAGATCTCTTTGGGCGGGATTATTTACGGTGCACTCAGAGGCGCGCATATTGGATATTGGGTGGATACGGCCCATGCAAATAGAGGGTTAGTAACCTCATCGGTAGAAATGATGACGGTCTATGGCTTTGAAGAGTTGAAATTACATCGCATTGAAATCAATATCCGCCCCGAAAATGGTGCATCACGAAGAGTCGCTGAAAAATCCGGGTATCACCTAGAAGGAGAGCGTCCAAGGTTTTTACATATCGATGGCGAATGGCGCGACCATCTATCTTTTGTTCGAGAAAACCCGAAAATTTCTTAAGTTTTCCAGCTGAATATTGTTTCAAATACTGGGACAAATGTGCGCGTAAATGCCACAAAGGGCTATCTCCTGCGTCTAATCTTTACCCATCATGGCATCGGGACTAATTTATCTTGTTATCGTGGGGATGTGGGCCGCCTACTTCGTACCGCGATGGGTTCATAGTCACGACGAATTTTCCGGAAAATCGGTAGAACGTTACAAGAGCGCACTTCGCACCGTTGCAATAGGTCCAGCGAGTGAATCAATCACAAGTACAAGTGCAGAAGCAGATTATGAATCACGAACTGCACAAACTTTAATGCGCCGCCGAATTATTTTTGGAATCCTATCTTTGGGATTATTAATATCAATTTATGAAGTGACTTTTAATTCGATGGGAATTGTTTATTCTCTTCTTCCTTTGACTGGCTTTGCAATTTACGTTGCAAATGTTCGAAGTCGTGGAGTCGCAGAACGTTTACATCGCCGCAGGGTTGATCAACTCCACCGTTCCAATGAAGGTGTTTTCACTACTAACCTTTCACAAGTTGTTGCACCACGCTCTTCCAGCGGTGAATCCAAGGAGCATTGGATTCCACTTGCAGAACGCGAAACATCAGGTGTTGTTTTATTGCCTAAGGGTTCCGCGCAAGAGCGAAGCACTTGGCAGCCAAACCAGGTGCCAGTTCCTACCTATGTAAATGCGCCGAAAGCGGTAACACCTAAGCGAGTTATTGATCTAACGGTTCCTGGTGCATGGACAGCAGAGCAAGAACGTCTTGCAAGTGAAGCACTTGCGGCTGTTGCGCCAGCGCGTGATGAGGTGTTTGATCAGTTATTAGCGGAAGAAGCAGTTGAACGTTTACGTCAAAACCGCGCCTCTAGCGAATAGTTAAGTTAAGTAGTTCGGGGCTGTAGCGCAGTTGGTAGCGCGCCTCGTTCGCAACGAGGAGGTCAGGGGTTCGATTCCCCTCAGCTCCACTTTCGTTCTCGAATCTAAATCCAGGATGGCCACCACATCATGTGTGACCAAGCGCTGTAGGTAATGATTTTCGCTGTAAATAATGGCAAGAAGTAGAAGAAATTAACTGCCACTGCAAGAACAAAAAGCGCAACTATGATTTTTCGATTCCTTGCCCATGGTTGCAGGCCCAGATATAACTTTGCGCAATACACCAAAGCCAAAATTAGGAAGGGTTCAAAAACAATTGCATAGAAGCTAAAAACCGTGCGTTTTTGAAATAGAAACCAAGGTGAGTATCCAGCTGCAATACCTAAGAGAATAAATGTTCCAGCTGGATCAGGTTTGCTTTGTAGATGATTATTAATCCAAAATCCAATGACCACGGCAATCGCAAGAGTGGCAGACCACCACAAGATTGGTGTGCCAAGAGCTAAAACCTCTTGGGCACAATCCTTTGCACCGCAAATCTTCGGCGATTCATAATAAAAAGAGGTAGGCCGTCCCATCACGAGCCAACTCCAGGGATTTGCTTGGTAGGCATGGTCATCGGTGAGCGTTGTATGAAAGTGCAACATTTCTGCGTGGTAGTGCCACAGCGCCCGAAGCGGTGCGGGA
>CAIYRR010000127.1 GCA_903928745.1 uncultured Actinomycetes bacterium
CTACTGCATCCGTGCAGGCAACAAATGAATTAATTTTGCAAGACAAAGTATTCGCAATGGTGGGTGCGTTAGGAACAGCAAATAATAAAGCTGTTGCAGCCCTTGTTAACCCAGGCCGTCGTGGAATTCCTGATCTCTTTGTCAATACAGGATTCAGCGGTTTCGCCGTAAAGAAGACTTATCCAACGACATTCTCACTCTTTCCTTCCTACATCATGGAAGCAAAGATCTTGTCGATGTACATCAAGGAGAATTTCCCAGGCAAGAAATTGGGATTGCTCTATCAAGCCGATGACTTCGGCCGCGATGCTCTGGCTGGTTTTAAAACCGGTGGGCTTAACTTTGATGTAACAGTTCCATACGCTCCTTTGTCACAAGCAACTCCAACAACTCCACCAACATGGATCACGAAGTTGCAAGATGGCGGAGCACAAGTTGTTGTTCTCTTTGGAGTTTCTAGCGCGACAGCTGCCGCCCTCGGCGCAGCACTCGGCAAGAAGTATTTCCCACAATGGATTCTCGGATCTGTTGGTGGAGATGCAACTGCAATCAAACTTGCAGGATTCCCAGCTCCTTACTTCAATGGTGTTCAAACAGCATCATTCTTGCCAGCACCAGCTGATACAACAGATGAGTACGTCAAGTTGTTCCAGACAATCAATACGAAATACAACCCTGGACAAACGTTTGACAACAACATCTTGGCAGGCATGAATACTGCCTTTGTTACCGTTCAAGCAATCGCTGCAGCAGGCAAGAATCTCACTCGCAAGGGTTTGATTACTGCAATTGAGAACAAGGGTTCAACATTTGCAAGCGCAGGTGTGACCCCAATGGGACCTACTGCATCAACCCATGCCGGCTACAACGGCTATTGGTTTGGTACTTATGACGCAACTGCAACGTTGAAACCAAATGGTGGCGTCTACACCGTTTACACAACCGATTCTGGAGCAGGCGCAGTGGTTAAGTCCACATATAAGCGTCCAGCAATGCCAGTTAACGGATTGCCAACAAACTAATGAGGACACTAACTATGAAGAAGTCACGCATTATCTCTTTGGTCTCAGCAACAGCATTGGTTTCAATGATGGTGGTTGCGGTTCCAACTGCAGCTCATGCAGCCGATCCAGCTTGCGATGGCAAGCTGACCGTCAATTCTTGCGTTGGAGCAACATCAGATGGCGCTCCATTCTCAATGATGGTTCCTGGAAACTTCAATGGCACCGTGTATCTCTATTCACATGGATACCGTCCAAATGTAAATGTTGTTGCTGGCATTCCTGGCTACGGCGGATACGTTGTTAACAACACTCCACAACCAGGACCAAATGCAACAATCATCGGTTACCTCTTAAGTCAAGGTTTTGCCGTTGTCGGTTCAGGGTTCTCCCGTCAAGGATGGAATGCTGATGCAGGTGTTGCAACCGATGTTGAATTGATTGGTACTTTCAAGAAGCAATTCCCAACAACAAAGCATGTCGTTGCATGGGGAGAATCTCTTGGAGGTTTCATTACTCAGGCACTTGCTGAAACTCACCCAGATCTCGTTGATGCAGTTGCACCAATGTGCATGGCTGCAGGATCAGTTGAAGCAGAACTCACTATGGCTGGAGATTTCCTCTGGGGCGTAAAGACACTCTTTGATCCATCAATTCAGGGCGGAAACTATGCAGCTGGTGCTGCTGGCTATGTCCAGGAAATGACGGATTTAGGTAAGTTCTTTACCGTTCTTGGAAAAATCCAAGCAGGTATCAGTTCAGGTGTTTGGCCAGATACAACAAGTGCAACAGGACTTGCATTGCAAAAGGCTGGCATTCCAGTCCGAAGTGCATTCTTGCTACTTGGTTTGATGTCAGGAATCGGCACCCAAAGTGCTCACTTTGATTCAATCTCAGGTCCAGCAGGTGCGTTGAAGTTGGCATTCCCATTGGCTGTGAGCCCAGCGCTTGCAGTTCTTGAAAATGGTGCCAACGCAGGTGCACTCGCAATCTTGGCAATCCAAGATGTTGAGAATCAAGCTGGCGGAGTTATCTTCGATAACACGAAGACGGACTATGCAGCACGTATCGCCACAGAGAGCGTTGTATTCAACGTAGCTCTAGGTGGAGATGATGCAATTGCAGGCATGCTCCAAGCGCTTAGCCCACTTAATCCAGGTGCGCCACGCGTAACGGGCAACCCTGCAGCAATTGCAAAGATGCGTGCATTGATTCAGCACACAGGAAAAATCAATGTTCCAACGATTACATTGACTGGGGTTGCAGATCCAATTACCCCAGCAGGTGGACCTCAATGGATTGCTGACAAGTATGCTGCGCAATATGCAGCCGAAAGAGCAGCAGCAACTGCGGCATACAAGACCACTGGGTCATATAACCCACCGGTCAAGAAGTTGTTATCAATCTGGGGTACAACTCCAGCTTCATACACAACCTTCACGACTGCAGCTGCTCCAATCACTTCGGCTCCTGCTGCTCCAGGAACAAACCATTGCAACTTCACGACTGCTCAATATCAGGTCGTTGCGAAGCAATTGGGTTCTGTTGCAACAACAGGAATGATGATTACAGGTGGCGCGCTCAATACTCTTATCCGTAAAGGTAAGAACTTGAGCATCGATCCTGGATTCCATGCTCCGTTGTTGAAGTTCTACAACGAACAGTAATAAGTAAATGGAATAAGGGGGTCTCGAGAAATCGAGGCCCCCTTATTTTTATGTCTTTATATGGGTCATCTACTAACCTTGATTACATGATTACCGTTGCGACACCTGAGGAGATGTTTGCTTTAGGCGTGAAGATCGGTCAACTGTTACAACCTGGCGATCTTCTTCTCTTGAATGGTTCATTGGGTGCTGGTAAAACTTTGCTCACTCAAGGCATAGCTTCGGCGCTGGGAATAAGTGGAGTTACTTCACCTACATTTGTTATTTCAAAGATACATCCGGGCAAGATTCCTCTTATTCATGTCGATGCCTATCGATTATTACAATCTGATAATCCGAATTTATCCTTGGATGATCTTGATCTGGATTCCGAACGCGAAGGCGCCGTCACTGTTATCGAATGGGGCGGAGCAGAGAGCGCGCGATTATCGGAGGAGCGACTAGAGATCTTTATAGATCGAACACATGAAGAGCGCAAAGTTACTTTCACAGCGCATGGCGCACGTTGGGGTGGCTTTTCTCTATGAGTATTTCTCTCTCCATCGACACCTCAACTTCTCGGACCTCCGTAGCGATTATCGATGAAGGCGCGCTTTTGTGGCATGGATTTCGTGATGGCGCTACTTCCCATGGTCATGCACTGCCTGCAATGGTTGCGCAAGCCCTTGAAGTTCAATTCGAGATTGACCAAGTTGTTGTCGGAATGGGTCCAGGTCCATATACGGGTCTTCGCGTGGGAATCTCTTTTGCTCGATCCTTTGCTTTGGCAAGGCAGATCCCCGTCATAGGGGTTTGCTCACTCGATGCCATCGCAACCCAAGTGCGAGAGAAAAATGATTTCATCATCGCCACCGATGCAAGGCGTAAAGAGATTTACTGGGCACGATATTTCAATGGCGAACGCGTAGATGCACCTGCTGTTGATTTCCCTGCAGATGTTGCACTAAAAGGAGTTCCAATCTTCGGCGAAGGCGCAGTTAAGTACTTGTTGACTAGCGATGACGAAGTTCAATTTCCTGATGTTGTATCACTGGTTGAAATAGCGAAGAATCCAACTCTCCAAGTTCTGCAACCAATCTATTTGCGCCGCCCTGATGCAGTGCCGACAAGTGAGCGCACCCCATGAGCATTTCTTATCGTCCAATGATGGCGCTAGATATTCCTGTGGTTGCCAGTATGGAACGCGCGATCTATCCGCATGATGCGTGGGCAGTGACTCAATTTAAAGAGGAGTTAGCGGGGGTTCCTAAGAATCGCTACCTCATAGTGGCCCTCAATAGTGAAAATCAGATTGTTGGATATGCCGGAGTATTTGCACCCGATTACGAAATCGATGCCGATATTCACACACTCACGGTAGATCCGAAATACCGGCGCCAAGGCATTGGTCGGGCAATGTTGAATCAACTCATCGATTGGGCTAAAGAGCGAAGATCTCCCTCTATTTTTCTTGAAATGCGCGAAGACAACTCCGAGGCAAATCCGCTCTATCTGTCGAGTGGTTTCACGCCGATTTCACGCCGAAATGATTATTACGGCACGGGTGTACATGCACTTGTGATGCAGAAGGATTTGTCATGATCTACGAGCCTTTGGTCCTTGGCATAGAAACTTCCTGTGATGAAACTGCCATCGGAATCGTGCGCGGGCGCACTTTATTGGCAAATGTAATTGCTTCAAGCGTTGAAGAGCATGCACGTTTTGGTGGAGTAGTCCCTGAGATCGCTAGTCGCGCCCACCTTGAGGCGATGTTACCGAGTGTTCAACAAGCAGTCATTGATGCAAAGATTTCACTGAGCGATATTGACGCAGTAGCGGTCACTGCAGGTCCTGGACTTGTCGGTGCATTATTAGTGGGAGTTGCATCAGCAAGTGGACTTGCACTCGGACTTGGAAAACCTTTGTATGGCGTTAACCATTTAGCAGCGCATGTTTCTGTTGATTTACTTACCCATGATTTACCGCGAGAACCAACAATTGCTTTGCTTGTGAGCGGTGGACATTCATCGCTGCTTCAAGTCGATGACATCACATCATCGGTCATCAAACTAGGTGAAAGTATGGACGATGCAGCGGGGGAGGCATTCGACAAGATTGCTCGCGTGATGGGGTTGGGTTTTCCAGGCGGGCCTGCCATTGATCGCGAAGCCGTTGCGGGAAATCCGAAGGCTATTGATTTTCCACGAGGACTCACGCATTCCAATGATTGGCAGACTCGCCCTTTTGATTTTTCTTTCTCTGGATTGAAAACTGCGGTTGCCCGTTATTTAGAGAGCACTCCCGATTACGTAAAAGCCGATGTTGCTGCATCCTTCCAAGAATCAATCGTGGATGTGCTGCTCCTTAAAGCCCTAGCTGCATGCAAAAAGACCGGTATTGATTCTTTGGTGATCGCCGGGGGAGTTGCGGCCAATTCTCGGTTACGAGCGGTTGCCGAGCATCGATGCCATGAGGCGAAGATTCGCCTTCGGATTCCAGCCCCAGGGCTCTGTACCGATAACGGAGCCATGGTTGCAGCGCTGGGCTCGCTTATGGTCTCGGCTGGCCGCCCAGCCAGCTCCATTGACCTTGAGGCGACTTCGAGCCTGAGCGTGAGCACAGTCTCCATTTAGCCACCTTTTGGATTTGCCGTTGCCTATACCCCCGCATAGGCTTGGCGTTAGCACTCAGGACCCGAGTCTGCTAATTTGCCGAAATTTCGGAGCCTGAAATGGATCTGTACTAACGCAATCAACAACATTCAACAACATTCAACAACATATGAAGGAGTCACCACATGGCCGTCGCCATTAAGCCACTAGAAGATCGCATCGTTGTAAAGGCCAATGCGGCTGAGACAACAACTGCATCAGGTCTTGTTATCCCTGATACAGCCAAAGAGAAGCCACAAGAAGGCACCGTTATTGCAGTGGGCCCAGGTCGCTTTGATGATGGCGCTCGCGTTCCAATGGATGTCGCAGTGGGCGATGTTGTTCTTTACAGCAAGTACGGCGGAACTGAAGTTAAGTACAACAACGAGGAGTACTTAGTTCTTTCAGCTCGCGACATTCTTGCTGTGATTGAGAACAAGTAAATGGGAAAAATTCTTGAATTCGATGAGCACGCTCGTCGTGCCATGGAACGTGGTGTCAACATTCTTGCTGACACCGTCAAGGTAACTCTTGGACCTAAGGGTCGCAACGTAGTTATCTCTAAGACTTACGGTGCACCAACAATTACTAATGACGGCGTAACAATCGCCCGCGAAATCGAACTCTCTGATCCAGTTGAGAACATGGGCGCGCAGTTGGTAAAAGAAGTTGCCACCAAGACAAATGATGTAGCAGGAGATGGAACAACAACAGCAACAGTTTTGGCTCAAGCAATGGTTAAGGAAGGTTTACGTAACCTTGCTGCCGGCGCACAGCCAATGGATATCAAAATTGGTATCGAGGCTGCAGTTGTAGCAATCACCGAGCGCCTTCGCGAAAATGCAACTGTCGTTAAAGATAAGTCGCAGATTGCAGATGTCGCAACTATTTCTGCCCAAGATCGTGCGATTGGTGACTTGATCGCCGAGGCC
>CAIYRR010000128.1 GCA_903928745.1 uncultured Actinomycetes bacterium
TGCCTAATTGGGGTATGGGGTAATTGGCAGCCCTGCTGATTCTGGTTCAGTAAGTCTAGGTTCGAGTCCTGGTACCCCAGCAATAAGTTTTGTATTTATATAACACGACCAAAACGGCCAACAATTGTGTGGATTGAGATGATCTCTTTGACGTAGCGCCTAGTTCACTCGTTGAATGAGGCGCTTTTTTGGTCTCGTGGAGGCGTGGGGCTTATGATTCACCGTGCTCTACAGGGGCATGTACTTCACTAGGGCCCCGTCGTCTAGCGGCCTAGGACTCTGGCTTCTCAAGCCAGCTACGAGGGTTCGAATCCCTTCGGGGCTACGTACGGATAATTATGTATTTTTCTCATAGAGTTGCCGTATGGAAATTATCGATTACGCCAATGAATACGAAGCGGCTACCAAATATTTCACTGATCTCGTTGCCAAGTTATCTCCCGCAGATCTCGATAAGAGCGCACTGGGTGAATGGACACCGCGCCAAGTAATTCATCACTTGGCAGATAGCGAAGCGCAGTCCTATGCACGACTTCGCCGACTTGTTGCAGAACCATTGGGATCAGCTATCCAGGGTTACGACGAAGGTGCATGGTCGGAGAACGCGATCTTGGGCTACACCGAACTTCCTATCGAGAATTCATTAGCGGTTTACAACGCTGTCCGCGCTGGATCCCTCGACATCATTAAGCGCTTGAGTTTGGCTGACCTTGATCGATACGGTGAGCATTCCGAGGTAGGAAAGTTCACTATTGCCCGATGGATCAAGGGATATACAAATCACCCTAAGGATCATTCAGGGCAGATCGAAAAGGTTATTGCCGCTTCGTAATTCATGAACCCGCTAGCTTTTTACCTTCTGTTCACGTACCCGTCATCAAAAACTTTCTAACAAAACCTTATCCTTTCCTCAGAGGGCTCCTAGTGCAGCCACTAGAACCAAAAGGGAGTGAGTGATGAATCAAAAAATCAATGCAGAGGGTTTCATCGTTGTCGATGATATTAAAGGTCAGTTACTAATAGTTGCCGACCGCCTACAGATTCTCTTTAAGGGTCAACTCAATTTAGAAACCATTCAAAAGTATGTATTTGAATCCTATGAGTTGTTATCTGCAAAGAGCGAAGTCAAGACCTATCTCCCGTCTCTGACCGAACGTTTTGCAAAAGACAGACTTTCTGCAGTCTTGAAGTCGAGCAACCCTGAAAAATCTAGCGCCCTAGATGTTCTTTTCGTCTGTGTTCACAATTCTGGCCGTTCACAAATGGCAGCCGGATTCATGGCCAAATTTGGCGGGGAACGTGTCGTCGTTCGTTCGGCTGGTTCTGCACCTAAAGAAAGTATTTCTGCCGAAGTAATCGCAGCGATGGCTGAAGTTGGAATCGATATCACCCAAGAGTTTCCAAAGCCACTCACGGATGAAGTAGTACGTGCATCCGATGCTGTAATCACGATGGGCTGCGGGGATGCTTGCCCTATTTACCCAGGTAAGCGCTACGAAGATTGGGTCTTATCCGATCCAGCTGGCCAAGGTCTTGAAACTGTCAGGGTAATTCGCGATGAAATTAAGACGCGAGTTGAAACCTTGCTTTCTGAGTTATTGAGTTCTAAGTAAGCGACGCTTCAGTTTTAACCTTGCAGTGCGCTGGGCTCAGGAGAGGCTGGTAGCCGCCAAAAGTATTTCTTGGCCATAAACGGCTGAATGGCGTTGATAGAGCGGCGATGTCATTGCAACAGTCGCTGGCAGATTGAGGGTAATCGCAGGAATCGCATTGGCGTTTGCGGAGTTTAAGAGAATGTCCTGTGCACATGAAGCTGATGTCATTGTTGCAAAGGTACATTGAACGGCGTTGGACCAATTAATGTTGGGATCAAATCCCGTGCGCAGGATTTGTCCATTTGCATCTGGCACCGCACCTTGCCAGGCACATTGCACACGCCATAAATCCGTTGTTCCCGTAGCGGCATTGGGATGAAGTTCATACCCAACCCACTTGTAAATTACCGCTCCAGCAGAAGTAGTTTCGATCTCGTTTCCTATGTCGAAGAGCGCTGAGGTTGCTGCAGGATAAAGAACGGTGAAGGCGCTCGTGGATGAAGAAACAAGTGTGAGTCCGGTTGCGTTGAGAAGAGTATTTGTCATGCCGGAGATATCTACTCGTTGATTGACTGTAAGTGAGATCTGAGGTCCGCTATAGATGAATGTCGCTGTGCCTTGTGTCACGTCCCAGCTTGCATGCGTGACTGGAATTTCTGATTGAGTGTTCAAAGTGAGAAGTGGTGAAACCAGAGTGTTGCTCAATGTCATACATACATTGGAATTCACGAAGTTCGATGATGGGACAACAACTCCCACTGTTTGCGAGAGATCCTTGTTGAATATTTCGTTGAGTGAGGCGGAATTGGCGCCCTTTATCGCTGTTGATTCGGTATATGCCATGGCAGTAAGGCTTGTGTCAGCTATGTGGGCAAGACCTACGGCCAAAGCGGAAGTAACAACCAGGGAGATGATAATTTCAATAAGAGTGAGGCCGCTGTCATCGCTCGACCAGAAACGCTTGATGTTTTGCATCATGAGGATTTCATAACTGTGAGAGTTTTTTGCGCGGTTCCAACGCTCGTGGAAAGGGTTATCTGCTGCGTGGTTGACGAGAGAAGTTCCATGGGATCTCCATTTGAGAGTAGTTCGCTGCAAGGAATCCAGACCGCGGTTGCGCCAGATCCTGTTCCGGTGACATTTGCTACATAGATTTTCGTGGTGATTGTGCTGAGGTTTATGGACTTCGAAACCTTGATACTGGAATCATTATTGGCAACTGTGAACTTATAAGCCTTGGTAGTTTCGAAAGTTGGTACTCCCGAAATCCATCCAGTTGCGGAATTCAACGTTAAGCCAGTTGGTAATTGGGGGACAACGCTCCAGTGATTCCATCCAGATGGGCCGACAAGTTGCGCACTATAAGTAGCGCCAATTTGTGCAAGTGGGAGATCTCCGTTTGCAATGAGGTTTGTTGAAGGTGTTGCTGGAGTGGCATCTATAGTGAATGTGTAGGAAGGTGAATTAACTGGAGTGCAATCCCTGAAAGTTGATAGTTGGATTTGCTGGGCAGCGGCACTTAACTTGGTAAGAGCAACGCCGGTCTGATCAAAGCGCTCAGAGAGCGGTTGAGACATCGCAATTGAGCCAACGATTAGGGAGCCAAGCAAGGCCATGATTACGGTTGCGACGATGACTTCTACTAGTGAGTCTCCCTGGTCTTTCATATTAGAACGATGTATTTCCACTTGAGGCAGCTTTGGCTTTGCTCGTTGTCGCCCAACGAGGATCGTGCGCGATGATGGCATCAAATGCGACCATAGAAGCTGGAGGTGTCATCGCTACTTGAATGAGCGTGCGCTCTTGGATGGGATTGATTGCTCCGCGGTATAACTCAAGTTGATCTGCAAAGTGAGCAACCCATGGGGCCATTACTTGATCAATTGTTTGGCCGTTATCAAGGGCAGCTACGAAACTTGGATAGATTTTCTTTGCGTTGAGTTGAATCTTTGCGAGGTAAGCTGCTTTTGCATCTGAATCTGACAAACTCAGTAGAGAATCGATGAAAGTAAAACGCTGAGTAATTTGGGCTTGTGTTGGGTTTGAGAAATTTACCCAGTAATCATGATCGACTGTATCGGCGTAGGCCCGCAGGGATTCTGATTTTGCAAAGAGTGCATCGAAGGCGTCTTGATTCACTGTCGTCGAACCAGTTGCAAGAGCTAAGAGAAAACCTTCACCTGTTTGATTAAAAGTCTGACTTGGCAAGGAACGTGCGTTGGCAAGTTGTGTTGCCCATGGTGTTACTACATCGCGCAATGTCTTGTCTTTGCTGATTAATTCGGCGAAACCAGGGAAGCTGTTCTTGGACATTGTCACCAAGAGATTGATGAATGCGCCGAATTCGAGATCAGAAGTAATCATGCCTTCGTACATTTGTTGTTCTGCTTTACTGCTAAATGTGCGGTCATAAGCAATGAGTGAATTGTTCACGAGTGTGTGAACGACATTCTTATCTGTATAGAGCGAAGACCAGCGATACTGAACGTTGCTGCCTTTCAAGGAGCCAAGGTTTGTAAATGCCGCGCAGGTGAGCGTTGTACCTGACGTTGCTGATACCGAAGTTGCTCCTAATTTTGAGCATTGGCCTGAAACTTGATTGGCTTTGAGATTGGCACTTGCTGCAGTTGCCGATTGAGGTGCCACGATTGCGAGCCCAGATACAACCCCACACAGAGCGAAGGTGGCGAGGAATACCCGAATATTGCCTTGGGTCCTCTTCGTTTCGTTTCTCATGAGGTGAAGGTAGGTCGGCTACCTCACGCCAACCTCACA
>CAIYRR010000129.1 GCA_903928745.1 uncultured Actinomycetes bacterium
TGAATGATGTGGAAGGGTAAGATTCACACGTGAGCGACGCCCCTATTGGAATATTTGATTCAGGAGTAGGTGGTCTCACCGTCGCTCGTGCAATTCTTGATCAACTTCCCAATGAATCCACTCTCTATATAGGAGATACAGCGCGCGGTCCATATGGTCCTCGTCCGCTTGCTGAAGTTCGGACTTTTGCTTTGGAAACTTTAGATTTTCTCGTTGAACAAGGTGTTAAGGCGCTCGTTATTGCATGCAACACTGCAAGTGCTGCGATGTTGCGCGATGCACGCGAGCGATATTCAGTCCCGGTGATCGAAGTGATTCAGCCTGCTGTTCGTCGCGCTGTTGCTGCAACACGTACGGGGCGCATTGGTGTCATCGGTACTCGGGCCACGATTGATTCCCAGGCCTATCTTGATGCATTTGCGGCCGCGCCATCATTGAAAGTGACATCGGTTGCATGTCCACTCTTTGTTGAATATGTCGAGCGAGGCGAAACATCTGGTGAAGACATCACGGCTATCGCTCGTCAATATCTAGCTCCAATTATGGATGCGGATGTCGACACACTTGTTTTGGGTTGTACGCATTACCCATTGCTGACAGGCGTCATTTCCTATGTAGTGGGCAATGAAGTCTCCTTGGTTTCAAGTGCCGAGGAAACAGCAAAAGATCTATATAGAGTTTTGGTAGAGAATTCATTGCTTCGCAAAACAGATTCCGCGAAACCCACGCACAAGTTTCTTGCAACAGGAGATGCACCTGCATTTGAATTGTTAGCCCGTAGATTTCTTGGACCCGAAGTGGGACAAGTAGAACATCAAGAACTGTCCTAGGAGAGGTCACCATGTCACGCAATGATGGAAGAGAAAACTCGGATCTTCGAGAAATTAAGTTCACTCGTAATTGGCTCAACAATGCCGAAGGATCGGTGCTCGTAGAATTCGGCAACACTCGCGTTCTCTGCGTTGCTTCATTTACACCAGGGGTACCACGTTGGCTAAAAGATTCTGGCAAAGGATGGGTCACATCTGAATATGCGATGTTGCCACGTGCAACTCACACTCGTTCTGATCGCGAAAGCGTTAAAGGAAAACTCGGTGGCCGCACACAAGAGATTTCCCGCCTTGTTGGTCGCTCACTTCGATCGATCGTTAATATGAAAGAACTTGGCGAGAACACCATCGTGATTGATTGCGATGTATTACAAGCCGATGGTGGAACTCGCACAGCTGCAATCACTGGTGCATATGTTGCATTGGCCGATGCAATTGCTTGGGCTAAAGCACAAGGCCATATCTCTGCAAAGGCGCAACCGTTATCTGATTCTGTTGCTGCTGTCAGTGTGGGAATTATTGATGGTGTACCTATGTTGGATCTTTGCTACGAAGAAGATGTCCGCGCTGATACAGATATGAATGTGGTCTGCAGTGGAGATGGTCGCTTTATTGAAGTTCAAGGAACGGCAGAAGGTCAGCCATTTGATCGCGCCCTACTAGATAGCCTGCTCGATTTGGCCGTGGCTGGATGTTCGCAATTGAAGGCACTTCAAGCGCAAACTCTCGCTCATTAGCCCGTAATTCATGACTACTCACCGCCTTGTTCTTGCAACCCGCAATGCAGGAAAGATCGAAGAATTTCGCCGAATTCTTGATGCCATTGCACCAGGATCAATAGAACTCGTTGGCGTTGACCAATTTCCAGAACTTGAAGATGTCGAGGAAACGGAAGATTCATTCCAAGGCAACGCTTTACTGAAGGCGCGCACAATTGCCAAGGCAACGGGATTGCCCGCAATTGCCGATGACAGTGGATTGTGTGTTGACGCCCTAGGTGGCGACCCCGGAATATTTTCCGCACGGTGGGCTGGAGTTCACGGAGATGATGTCGCAAATGTCGAGAAAGTCTTAGACCAAATGCGCGAGATTGGTGACGGGGAAAGGGGAGCGCATTTCACTTGTGTAGCCGCCTTCGTTATCCCGGGGGGAGCAGAGACGACGCAAGAGGGAACTCTCCAAGGCGAGATTTTGCGCGCCCCGATCGGTACCCATGGATTTGGGTATGACCCGATTTTTCGCCCGACGGGTTATGACCTTTCACTCGCACAATTGGGGGCGCAAGTTAAGGATTCAATCAGTCACCGCGGGCAATCCCTGCGGGCGATTGCGCCACGGGTAGCGCTATTGCTCGATGGCCTGGGGTAACCTTCTCCTATAAGAGAGCACGTCCTTTAGTACTACCCAAGGAGTCATTGTGGCTGTAAAAAAAGCAACCGCCAAGAAATCAGCGGCCAAGAAGTCTGCTGCTAAGCCAGCTAAGAAATCAGCTGTAAAGAAAGCCGCACCTAAAAAAGTTGCGAAGAAAGCAGCAGCAAAAAAGAGTGTTGTAAAGAAGAGCGCACCTAAGAAGGTTGCGAAGAAAGCCGCCGTCAAGAAGGTTGCTAAGAAAGCCGCCGTCAAGAAGGTAGCGAAGAAAGCCGCCGTCAAGAAGGTAGCGAAGAAAGCCACCGTCAAGAAGGTTGCTAAGAAATCAACTGCGAAGCGTGCAGCAAAGAGCGTTAATACGCTCGTAGTACCTGCTGTTCCTGTGACATCGGTTTCACGTCCGGCAGTTGCAGCAGTTGCCACTCCTGCACCTGTTGCGCCAGTAACGCCAGTGGCTAAGAAGCAAGGCCCATCTGGCCGTGTTGTTTTCGCTGTTGTTCTTGGCGTAGTGCTCCTAGCCCTCATTGTTGTTTCTAAGTCCGGTAAGGGTGATGACGAGGCTCCAACCTCCACACCAACTGCAATTGCGACTGCAAGTGCAACGCCATCAGATACTTCGATGCCTACAGATGTTGCGACTCCTCCAACGGAAACAACTGCGAGCGAAACTCCTGCAGCAACTGTTTCTGCACATGAAGCTCCAGGTGGAATCGTCGCTCACTACACAGCAACGGGTGCAACAGTATTTTGGAACGCACCAAGCGCCGTTGACGGTTTGACGGGTTACACCATCGAACTTTCAGTGAGCAATGGACCATGGACAGTTGCAGCTACCGTTCCTGCAACCCAGTTGAAGTTCGATATCACTAAGGGAGATTCAACTTCGGGTACTTGGACCTCGGTTCGTGTATCAAGTGTTTATTCAGATTCACAAACAGCAGCTGGCAAAGTATTTGGATTGCCAGGTCTTTTCTCCTAAAACAGATTACTGAAATAACCCTCGCATAGAAATTATGCGGGGGTTATTTTATGTCTGGAGAATGGATCTTCTCCACGATTGCATTTACGTAAGCAGTAATTCCTGCAGGAACTAAATGCACTCCATCTGGTCCGAAGTATTCGGGATGACCATCGGAAATCTTTTTCCAATCTACAAGGGAAGCTTGTGAATACTTTCGCGCATATTGAGCAATGAGTGCATCATTGTCATCTCTCCACCCGCGCGGAACAGCTGTATTCACGATGATTATTTGCGGTTGATTTTTAATGAGTTCAAATATCGTTGCAACTTCGGTTTCAGTGAGTTTGTTATTGTTTCCTAGATCTAAAACTATGGGTGAATTAGACATAGCGGCCAGATCGTGGCGGATTACAGTGATGAGTTCGCCTGCTTGTCGCCCGACCCGGGCATTGATCAAACCAATTCGCTCCCGCTGTTCGAGTTCGTATCGAATTCCTAAAATCACGGAATCACCGGTGAGCCAAATCCCCGGGACACTTGAGATCACTGGCTTAACGGGCACGCTTTGCGCTGCAAGACTCTTGGCAAGCGCCGCTTGTGCTTTCGAACTTTGAGAAATTGCATTGGCGCTAATGAGAGAAGTTGCTCCTACCAGTGCAAAAATGCCAACGACTACGGCCATTTGCTGACGTATACGAATCCTCTTGGTGCGATATTTCATTCCTCTAAACCAAGCACCGACTTGATCGCTTCGAATAGGTAGTTCAACCCACCTCAGTGAGATGTCGGCGAGTGCGAAGACCACAAGAATTCGAAGCGCATAGAGCGCCCAAACCGATCCTGCTAAATCAACACTAGGACGTGTTAACTGAAAGACAATCCAATGCCATAGGTAGATTGCGTAGGAACGCTGACCAATCCAAAGAATAGGTTTGCTGCTGAGTATTGGAGCAAATCGAGATGCGGGATGCACAAGAGACATGATGATGGCGCATCCAAATATGCCAGCTAAAGGGAAAGCTAAACGATAGAGCGTTGCATCTGTTTCTTTAATGAAGAGAAAACATGCGAGTAACCCGAGTAGGCCTGCGACACCAATGCCATCAATAAAGTCTTGCGCCCGCTGTTCAATATTGGTGGTGAGATTTTGTGGAATCCAACTGACCGCTAGGGCGGCACCAAGAAAAAGACCAATGCTGTGCGTATCTGTACCGAAATACACATGGCTGACACTTTGCGCGCTTGATGAATCCATGCGCATGGAAAGAATGAGTAGCGCAATTCCCGAGAAGCCAGCAATAGAAAGTGCCGCCCCGGGAATTCGATGTTTGCCAAAACGCTTAAGAACTAAGAGCAAAATCAATGGCCAGATTAAATAGAACTGTGTTTCAACTGCCAATGACCAAGTGTGCTGAAGAAGTGGTGGGCGACCGATTGATTCAAAGTAATCCTGATGGCGATACACAAGCGCCCAGTTCATGGAACCAGAAAGCACATAAGGAATATCCGTAACGAATCGTTTTACGGTATCTGGCGCCCACACACTGACAAAGAGCGCTGTAGAA
>CAIYRR010000130.1 GCA_903928745.1 uncultured Actinomycetes bacterium
CGTCTCATCGGTCCAACCGCTGAACAAATCGGAGTCGTGGATATCGATACCGCATTGCGAATGGCAGATGAGGCTGGCCTCGACCTAGTCGAGATAGCCCCTGACGCAGTTCCACCCGTGTGCAAGATCATGGATTTCGGAAAGTATAAGTACGAAATTGCACAGAAGGCCCGGGAAGCGCGACAGAACCAAACCCACATCGTGGTTAAAGAGGTTCGGATGCGACCAAAGATTGAAGCTCACGATTACGAGACCAAACGGAATCACATCGAAAAGTTTCTTCGCGGTGGCGACAAAGTAAAGATAACAATGCAATTTCGTGGTCGCGAGCAAACAAGGCCTGAGTTGGGATACAAGCTCTTGCAACGTCTTGCAGAAGACATCAAAGAGTTTGGTTTCATTGAATTTGCACCCAAGCAAGAGGGTCGCAATATGACAATGGTTCTTGGTCCAACAAAGCGCAAGACAGAAGCAGTGGCAGAACAGAAAGCGGCTCGAAAGGCCAAAGCTGATGCTGCTGAAGTACCGGCAGCAGAGTAAAAAACTTTTAGAGCTCCAACGAGAGAAAGAACGCGAATATGCCAAAGATGAAAACGCACAGTGGCGCGAAGAAGACCTTCCGCGTCACCGGAACTGGAAAGATCATGCACGAGCGAGCTGGCAAGCGCCACCTTCTTGAGCGCAAATCTTCGCGTCACACACGCCGTCTGAGCAATGATGCAACGGCTAAGCCAACTACAACTTTTACGGCCAAGCGCATGCTTGGTTTGAAGTAAGGAGCGCCCCTAAATGGCAAGAGTCAAGCGTGGCGTGCATGCCGCCAAGAAGCGTCGTACAACACTCGAACGTGCCGCCGGATATCGCGGACAACGTTCACGTCTCTACGCGAAAGCGAAAGAGCAACTCACTCACTCAATGGTTTACGCCTTCAATGACCGCAAGGACAAGAAGGGCGATTTCCGCCAACTCTGGATTCAACGCATTAATGCTGCAAGTCGTGAGAATGGTTTGACCTACAACCGTTTCATCCAAGGCCTAAAGGCTGCGGGAGTCGAAGTTGATCGTCGCGTTCTTTCTGAACTCGCAACAAACGAACCAGAAACTTTCAAGACACTTGTTGAAGTATCTCGCAAGAGTCTTCTAGCAATCCCTGCAAAGTAATTTAGTTCTTTCCGCTTTACATTCTGATGATTGAGAGCCTTCATTCGCCGCATATAGCGCGAGTGAAGGCTCTTTCAGGTTCTCGAGGGAAAAAAGAGCGTCGAGAAAGTGGATCGTTTATCGCTGAAGGTCTTCAATTTCTTCGCGAGGCCACTAAGGCCGGGGCTGCTCCCGAAATTGAAACTCTCTATCTCACTTCATCAGGGCGTTTAAAGATTGACTCTGATGGGATTGATATCGCTCACATTGAATGTATTGATGTGAGCGACGCAGTGATGGCAGCGATGGGGGAGACGGTTACCCCGCAAGGAATTCTTGGAGTATGCAAGACGCCATCGTCATCGATTGAAGAAATGGATGTTACGGGTCTGTCTCGATTTGCATACCTTTATGAAATTCAAGATCCGGGAAACGCGGGCACAATTCTGCGTTCTGCCGACGCAACGGGCTTCGCCGGACTACTTACCTCCGCCAATAGCGTTGATATTTATTCACCAAAAGTTGTGAGAGCAAGTGCCGGTTCGCTATGGCACATCCCTGTATACGAAAGGGTCGATTTAGAAGAACTCGTTGATCGTTGGCCCAGTGATTGCGTCTATGCATTGAGTGCTGACGGCACGGAGTCTTTACTAGATATCAAACCTGAGGGCCCATCGCTGTGGATCTTTGGAAATGAAGCGCGAGGTCTGGATGATCTTCCTTTGAATCCAAAGATAACAACGGTGAGGATTCCGATGGCAGGCAATGCCGAGAGTCTCAATTTGGCAGCTGCGGCGGCAATGGTCTTCTTTCATGTCACTTCCGCATCCCTTTAAGCGGGCGCAGTAGACTCCCACCCATGACTTCTGAGAGCGATCTATCCGCATGGGTCAAAGAAGCCAAGTTGGCAATAACAGCGGCATCGGATTTAGAAGCACTTAAACTCGCTCGTTTGGCTCATTCTGGTGACAAGTCTCCAATCTCTTTAGCGAGTCGTGCTTTGGGAACAATGGCCCCTGACGATCGGGCTTCACTAGGCAAGATCATTGGTGAAGCCAAGAATCAGGTGGCTGCTTTGGTTGCCGAACGAGCATCATTGCTAGAGGCAGAGAGGGATGCTCGCGTTTTGCTTGAAGAGATCGTGGATATCACTTTGCCTGCATCACGATCTACGCGCGGTGCACTTCATCCCATTACGATCTTAAAGAACGAGATTAGTGATTTCTTTATCGCTCAAGGTTATGGCGTTGCAGAAGGTCCAGAATTAGAGGCAGAGTGGCTCAACTTTGACGCTTTGAATATTCCTGCCGATCATCCTGCGCGAACGATGCAAGACACATTCTTTGTTGAACCACTTGATGCACGATTAGTTCTCCGTACTCATACATCGCCTGTTCAAATTCGTACAATGCTTGAACAAGATCCTCCGATTTACGTCATCTGTCCTGGGCGTACATTTCGCGCCGATGAGTTAGATGCCACGCATACTCCTGTTTTCCATCAGGTTGAGGGTCTTGTCGTTGATAAGGGGATAACGATGGCGCACCTTAAGGGAACCCTTGATCTCTTTGCTCGCAAAATGTTTGGCGATGAAGCTATTACTCGTTTGCGCCCGTCATTTTTTCCATTCACTGAACCTAGCGCCGAAGTAGATGTTTTCTTCAATGGGCGTTGGATTGAATGGGGTGGCTGCGGAATGGTCAATCCAAAAGTTCTCACAGCATGTGGGGTCGACACGGAAACATATAGTGGCTTTGCATTTGGTATGGGATTAGAACGAACTTTGATGGTGCGCCACGGTATTTCTGACATGCATGACATTGTCGAAGGCGACATTCGCTTTAGTCAAACATTTGGTGTGGGTCTCTAGTGCGCGCGCCTTTATCTTGGTTGCGTGAGTTTGCCGCCATCCCTGAAGATGTTACGGCTGAGCAGATTGGTGATGCCTTTGTTCGCGTTGGTTTCGAAGTAGAAGAAATCGAGCACCAGGGCTCAGAAATTGTTGGACCACTAGTTGTCGGCAAAGTGCTATCCATTGAAGAAATTACTGAGTTTAAAAAGCCTATTCGTTGGGTTGGCCTTGATTGCGGTGAGAGTGATTCCAGATTCGTAGTGTGTGGTGCTTCAAATTTTGCTGTTGGCGATCTCGTTGTCGTCGCACTTCCTGGTGCGAGTTTGCCGGGCGGTTTCGCTATTGCTCAACGTGAGACATATGGCAAGACGAGCAACGGAATGATCTGCTCTTCCCGTGAAATCGGATTGAGCCAAGAACATGACGGCATTCTTGTTTTACCAGCGGGGTCTGCATCATCTGGCGCCGATGCTATTTCGCTTCTAGAAGTTAAAGATATTGTTTTCGACATTGCGGTTAATCCTGACCGCGGCTACGCATTGTCTTTACGAGGTTTGGCCAGAGAAATTGCTGCCTCTTTAGATGTTGAGTACCAGGATCCTGTCGACAGCGTTGACCCCAAACTCTTAGTGAGTGCAGGGAATGGTATTTCGATATCCATAGATGACCCGACTGCGGCTTCGGTGATTTATATTCGCACTCTTGATGGATTTAATCCTTTAGCCAACACACCACTGTGGATGCTTCGGCGAATCGAGAAATGCGGAATGCGTTCAATCTCCCTCGCGGTTGATGTCACCAACTATGTAATGCTCGAACTTGGGCAACCACTTCACGCTTTCGATCGCGAGAAGATTGAAGGTGGATTGCATATTCGTCGCGCTGGTAACACGAAAACACTGACAACGTTGGATGGCCAAGAACGTTCATTGTCTGAGAACGATTTGCTTGTGGCCGATGATAAGAGCGCACTCGCACTTGCCGGAACAATGGGTGGGGCCACCTCTGAAGTGACTGCAGGCACCACTTCGATTGCTTTGGAAGCGGCACGTTTTGATCCGCAATCCATTGCAAAGAATTCCAGGACGCATCGTCTTTCCTCCGAGGCATCTCGTCGATTAGAGCGTGGTGTCGATCCGTCGCTGGCCGAGATTGCTTCTGCACGTGCTTCGCTCTTGCTGATGGAACTTGGGGGAGCCACGCACGTGGATACGCAGGTGGCGGGCAAGCCAGTATTTAGTCCATCAATTGCTTTGGATCCATATTTTGTATCCGCACTCACTGGAGCGCACATTTCCCCTGAAGTTGTTGCAGAAAAACTTCGCGTTGTTGGATGTGAAGTCGAAGAAGTAGAGGGCAACTTGTGGAAAGTTGATCCTCCTACATGGCGTAGCGATTTGTATGGACCCGCCGATCTCGTTGAAGAAGTTGCACGAATGATTGGTTATGACGCCATACCTTCACTGTTGCCACCGCATCCAGTGAGTCCAGGTTTAACAGATGTACAGCAGCGCCGCCGAGTTGTGGCTTCGCTTCTTGCTGATCGTGGACTTGTAGAGATTCAAACGTACCCATTTATTGCTCAGTCAACGATTGATTCGATGGGCTATGTAGGCGATCGCGCGAAAACTTTCAAAATTGCTAATCCAATGTCTGAAGATTTTCCTCTGCTTCGTCAACATCTGATCCCTGGATTACTTGAAGCCGCTCAAAGAAACATAAGTCGCGGTGCGAAGAATTTCGGTTTGTTCGAAATGGGTTCGGTATTTCGTAATACTCAAAAGCTTGAAACGATCGAGAATCCTTCTACGCTCGAACGTCCATCTCATGAAGAAATTGAAAAGTTGTACGAAGGCGTTCCTGATCAACCGATTCATGTCGGTGGAGTCCTTATTGGCTTAGCTGATAAAGAGGATTGGCGGGGCAAGGGACGTTCCTTTGATTGGACAGATGCCATCGCTCATGCAGAAGCAATCTTGTCCACCTGCAATATCGAGTGGACGCTATCGCGTTCTGATTTTGCACCTTGGCATCCAGGTAGATGCGCAGAATTAATCGTTGATGGAGTCGTGTTGGCCCACGCAGGCGAACTTCACCCTCGAGTTGTCGCTCAATTTGGATTACCAGAAAGGGCATGCGCCTTTGTTGTGAACATGTCCGCTCTGCCTTCACGAGAAATAGTGCGCGCTTGCGTGATTGGAACGATGCCTGTCGCTTTGCAAGATATAGCTTTGATAGTGGATGCACATATACCTGCCGGGCAGGTCGAAGAGGCCCTTCGAGCCGGCGCGGGACCTTTGCTTGAATCCGTTCAGCTTTTTGATCGCTACGACCAGATTGGCGATGGCAAAGTTTCCCTTGCTTTCACGCTCACTTTCCGCGCTCCGGATCGAACTCTGACTAGTGCTGAGGTTTCACAGATGCGCGAGGCGGCGGGAAACGCTGCCGCTCAAGCCACGGGGGCTGTTGTTCGTACTGCATAAACATGCATTTTCTTGCATAAATATAGATTTCTCATGTATCGTTAGGGTATGAGAACAGCGGTCATTGGCGCTAGCGGATACACAGGTGGAGAGCTTTTACGGTTACTTGGATCCCATCCACATTTGAGACCTACCTTTATAAGTGCACATAGCAATGCCGGCGAGCTCATCGCCAACGTTCATCCTCAATTAGTGGGATATGAGAATATTTCCTTCTCCGCATTCAATCTTGATGAGGCACGCGAAAGCGAGATCGTTTTCCTGGCCATGCCACATGGTGAATCCGCAAAAATTGTTGCGCAACTTTCACCCGAACAAATAATCGTCGACCTCGGAGCAGATTATCGGCTTGAGAGCGCGCATTCTTGGAAGAAGTATTACGGTGGCGAACACGCCGGTACCTGGACCTACGGGTTGCCTGAAGTTGCGGATAATCGATCTCTAATTTCTGCATCATCAAAAGTGGCCAACCCAGGTTGCTATGCAACTTCCATTGCGCTCGGAACATATCCAGCGTTGAACCTGATCGACGTCAGCGACATTGTGGTTGTTGCCGCTTCAGGAACAACGGGGGCAGGTCGATCGGCAAAGACTGCCTTGCTTGGGAGTGAGGTAATGAATTCGCTTTCTTCTTACAAATTTGGCGGGGTTCATCAACACACCCCAGAAATAGAAGAGGGACTCAAAAGGGTTTCCGGAAAAGAAGTTGGGATTTCTTTTACTCCGATTCTTGCACCGATGCCACGTGGCATCTTAGCGACCATAACCGCACGTCTTTCTAGGAAGATTTCAACCAGCGGACTCAGGGAGCTTTATGCAGATGCCTATGGCTCCGAGTATTTCGTTTCCTTATTGGCGGAAGGGCAGATGCCAAGAACCGCAAGCGTCGTTGGAAGCAATCATGTGCAGATTCAAGTTGCTATTGATGAACATAGTGATCGCTTAGTAGTGAGTGTTGCAATCGATAATCTTGGTAAGGGCGCTGCCGGCCAAGCAATTCAAAATGCGAATTTAATGTGTGGATTTGTTGAGAGCGCAGGACTTATGTCAGCGGGGATTGGCGCATGAAATTTCCTTTAGGGTTTCGTTCAAATGCCGTCGCGGCAGGTCTGAAGAGCTCGGGCGCCTTAGACCTCACCATCATTGAAAATTATGGACCTACCAACTTCGCGGCTGGTGTTTTCACTTCAAATAAAGTTGTTGCGGCGCCTGTCACATGGTCAAAGCAGATCGTTAAAGGCGGTGCGATACGTGCCGTGATTCTTAATTCGGGCGGAGCAAATGCGTGTACAGGACCGCAAGGTTTTGCAGATACCCACTTGACTGCCGAAACTGTTGCAGATGCGCTGAATGTTTCATCCTCGGAAGTAGCGGTTTGTTCTACTGGTCTCATCGGTGAGTACTTGCCTATGGAGAAGATTCTTATCGGAATATCGAAGATCTCTACGACTTTAGTTGAAGATGGCATTGAATCCAGTGCTCGAGCGATCATGACAACCGATACGAGGCCGAAACTCGCCTCAGCATCGGCGGGTGATGCAACATTCTCTGGCATCGCCAAGGGTGCGGGAATGTTAGCCCCAGCGCTAGCAACGATGCTTTCGGTAGTGATGACTGATGCATTGGTAGATCCCGACACAATGCAACAAATTTTCACACGTGTCTGTAATCGCACATTTAATCGAATTGATTCAGATGGATGCACATCAACAAATGACACAGTTCTCTTCTTGGCCAGTGGCGCCTCAGGCTACACAGCGTCGGGCCGAGAAGTTGAAGAGGCCCTCATGGAAGTTTGTGGATCACTGGCCAAGCAACTCATTAGCGATGCCGAAGGTCACAC
>CAIYRR010000131.1 GCA_903928745.1 uncultured Actinomycetes bacterium
GACCACGATGTCACGCAATGCGCGATCGTTCATATCTACAACACGCTTCCATGTCACTCGACGCACATCAATATTGAGTGCATTGCCATGGTGAATATGATTATCTAAGACTGCAGCCAAAAGATTATTTGCTAAAGCAATCGCTCCAAAATCCCCAGTGAAGTGCAGATTAATATCTTCCATGGGAACAACTTGCGCATAACCGCCGCCGGCGGCTCCCCCTTTCATACCAAAAACCGGACCAAGAGAGGGTTCACGTAGCGCGAGCATTGCGTTTTTTCCGATACGTCGAAGCGCATCTCCAAGACCAACAGTTGTTGTTGTCTTTCCTTCACCCGCTGGAGTTGGACTAATTGCAGTCACGAGAATCAGCTTGCTCTGTGGTCGAAGTGGCAAAGAATCCAAATACTTTAAGGAAACTTTCGCCTTGTAATGGCCATAGGGTTCAAGGTTTGCTGAATCTATCCCCAACATTGCACTGATTTCACTGATGGGTTTCATCGTATTGGCTTGAGCAATTTCAATATCGGACACTTCATGAACCTTTCGTTGTCTTGCTGGTTTCATGCCTTGCGGCTACTTGTTATGCCTTAATAGCAAAGACCTGATCCCAATGATTTACCACTGGATTATGAACGAAAAAGGCTTCAATATGGCTGCGCCAGAGTGGAAAGAGCGGAGATTCGCGGAAGGTAACGGTGTGGTCTTCCAAAGTGTCCCAATGAACCAAGAGGGTGTACGAATTCGGGTTTTCAATACCGTGTTGAAGCTGAAAACTATTGAAGCCCTTGGCAGTTGAAAGAACAGTTTCTACGGCGTACTTAATCGCGCCTTCGAATTCATCGTGCTTGTGTGCAAGAATCTCAAATGTAGCTATTTCTAGAATCATGGCTTTGCGCCTTTCTTTGTCTTTATCCTACTGGGGCTTTGCAACTTCCGCCGCTGCCAATTGACCACAGGCGCCATCTATTTCTCTTCCACGTGTATCGCGAACGGTCGTGGCAACGCCATAACTTTCCAGGATGCGAACGAATTCGGCCTCGTCTTCTCGGCGAGAAGCGGTCCACTTGGATCCTGGAGTTGGATTGAGAGGAATCAAATTAACGTGGGCATTGCGATTCTTCAATAAACGGCCCAGCAGATCGGCTCGCCAGGTGTGATCGTTGATGTCGCGGATTAGCGCATATTCAATGGAATATCGTCGTCCAGTCTTTTCGGCGTAAGCATCTGCTGCCGCTAAAACTTCTTTCACTTTCCAGCGAGAATTAATCGGAACAAGTGAATCGCGAAGTTCATCATCTGGGGTGTGAAGCGAAACTGCCAAAGTTACAGGAAGGCCCTCTTGGGTAAGCTTTTCAATTCCATTAACTAATCCGACAGTAGAGAGGGTAACCGAGCGAGCACTGATGCCCAATCCATCAGGATGTGGATCTGTAATGTTTCGAATACTGCGCATCACGGCTTTGTAATTAGCCATGGGTTCGCCCATACCCATGAATACAACATTCGATAAACGCGTTGGCCCGCCTGGCAACTCACCTGATGCGCAAGCGCGTGCCGATGCAACGATTTGCTCCGTGATTTCTCCGGCTGAAAGATTTCTCGTTAGCCCAGCTTGGCCCGTGGCACAAAATGGGCAGTTCATGCCGCACCCTGCTTGCGATGATACGCAGACAGTGGTGCGATCGGTGTAGCGCATTAAAACGCTCTCCACTAATACGCCATCATGTAAACGCCACAAATCTTTACGAGTCATTCCGTTATCGCAAGTAATTGATCGAACTAATTCGATCATTTTTGGAGTAAACATTTCGGCAAATTTCACCCGCATTTCGGCCGGAATATCGCTCCAACTTTCTGGATTGGTATCTAGATGACCAAAATAGTGAGCCCCAACTTGTGTGGCGCGAAAACCTGGCAAACCTAATTCTTTGGCGAAGGCTTTTCGTTCTGCTGGCGAATAGTCTGCTAAATGAAGGGGCGGCTTCTTACTTTGAACTGGTTCGTCAAAAACCAACTTCAATTCTGCCGGTTGCTCGGGGCGCGTCATAAGTAGCGCTTAATAAGTTCAAGGGCCAACCACAGCGCTGGAGCTGTATAGAGAACTGAATCTAAACGATCCAAGATTCCGCCATGTCCAGGCAAGATCGAGCCCATATCCTTTAAAGAGAGATCGCGTTTCATAGCACTTTCAATGAGATCGCCACTTGTCGCAGTAAAGACAACCATCAAACCGATAATCGCACCGATCCACCAATGAAGATGTAAGAGATAGTGAAAACTAATTGCACCTCCGGCAATTGTGAAAACCATCGAGCCAGCAAATCCTTCCCAGGATTTCTTGGGGCTAATTGTTGGCGCCAAAGGATGCTTACCAAAAAGAACGCCGACGAGATAACCAAAAGTGTCATTGCAACTGACCAAAATTACAAAAGTCATTACTCGGCTTAGCCCATCATTTGGACGAGCCAAGAGCACCAAAAAACCCGCCAAGAAAGGCAAGTAAATCAAGACAAGCGAGGTTGCGGTCGCACTTTTTACGAATCCATCTGAACCTCTGCGCAATAAATCAACGAGCAAGATGGGAAGCGACATTGCAGTTGCAACGGCAAGACCTGCCACTCCCCCGCGCCAGGTTGCAACTACAAGTGCCAGCGTTGCGAGAATTAAGGCCGCCTCTGAGACAAAAGTTTTTGCTAGCGCAAATGCACGAACAATTTCTCGGATACCGAGAATTACTGCGACGCCTACAAGGAAAGCGAATATGGCGCGGTGATAAGCAAGAGTTGCCCACACAATAGTGACGAGGGAAAGACTCACGCCAATGGAAGGAATGAGCTTTCGCCCAGCCTTCTTGTTGAGTGCTTCGTTTATTGCGTGTAAGTCATCCATATTGCAGGTGAATTCTCAAACTTCGAGAAGTTCGATCTCCTTATGCTTGAGCAAATCATCAACCTTGGCTACATGATCTGATGTCAACTTCTCAAGATCCTTTTCACCGCGAGTGAGATCGTCTTTTCCAATCTCCCCATCTTTTTCGAGTTTCTCAATAGTTTCTTTAGCATGGCGGCGAATATTGCGGAGAGAAACTTTTGCCTCTTCCGTCTTAGTTCGGACAACCTTGATGTACTCCTTGCGACGTTCTTCAGTGAGTTGCGGGAAATTCACGCGAATAACGACGCCATCATTGCCCGGATTAACCCCTAGATCAGATTCGCGAATCGCCTTTTCAATTGAGGCCATCGCGCCTTTATCAAACGGAGAAATAATCGCCATTCTTGCTTCTGGTACTTGAAATGAAGCCAACTGTGAAAGCGGAGTGTAGGAGCCGTAGTAATCCACCATAATTTTATTGAAGAGAGATGGATGAGCGCGACCAGTGCGGATAGTGGCGAAATCTTCCTTCGCAACTTCCAACGCCTTCTTCATCTTTGTATCAGCATCTGCAAGAGTGCTTGCTACATCGCTCATTACTGCTCCTTCTATCTGTAGATATCTATTGATATGAAATTATGCGACAAGGGTTCCGATGACTTCACCGCGAACCGCGCGGCCAATGTTTCCGTTGGTCATTAAATCAAAAACTACAATCGGCAAATTGTTCTCACGACATAGACTAAATGCCGCAGCATCAGCAACGGCGAGGGATTTAGTGATTACTTCGTCATAAGAAATCGTGTCAAATTTAACGGCTGTTGGGTCCTTCTTTGGATCCGCAGAGTAAACGCCATCGACGCCACTCTTAGCGAGCAGAAGCGCTTCTGATCCAATTTCAAGTGCACGCTGGGCTGCAACAGTATCGGTAGTGAAGAAAGGCATTCCTGCGCCTGCACCAAAAATAACTACTCGGCCCTTTTCAAGATGGCGAATAGCTCGACGAGGAACATAGGGCTCTGCAACTTGACCCATTGTGATTGCAGTTTGAACGCGCGTGTCTACGCCAAGTTTTTCTAGGAAATCCTGAAGTGCCAGGCAATTCATCACGGTACCGAGCATGCCCATGTAATCTGCTCGCGCACGATCCATACCTAGTTGTTGTAATTCTGCGCCACGGAAGTAGTTGCCTCCACCGACAACGATTGCTACTTGAACTCCCGTACGCACTACATCTGCAATTTGTTTTGCTACATCTTGCACGACATCAGGATCAACACCGATGCCCTTAACGCCACCAAAAACTTCTCCAGAAAGCTTAAGGAGCACTCGCCCGTATTTACCTCTACTGCCGGGCATAAGTGCTCCTTTCGCTATTTATCTAGAGTCTAATTGTCTCGTCTATGAAGATTATTGACCCACGCGGAAGC
>CAIYRR010000132.1 GCA_903928745.1 uncultured Actinomycetes bacterium
CCAATCCTTGTTGCGACACCTGGTCGTCTTATTGACTTGCTCGATAAGGGCGAAGTTCAACTTGATGATCTACAAATCACCATCCTTGATGAAGCAGATCAAATGGCCGACATGGGCTTCTTGCCTGTTGTTAAGGAAATTCTTGATCAGGCAAAGCCAAATGGTCAGCGTTTACTTTTCAGTGCAACTCTTGACCGCGGTGTTGATTCACTTGTTAAGAAGTATCTCAACAATCCAAAGACTCACTCGTTGCAAAATGATCGTGCTTCAGTAAGCACTATGGAACACCACGTCCTTGTCATGCACGCTGGTGACAAAGATGAGATCACCGCACAGATTGCCGCGCGCGATGGCCGCACAATCTTGTTCGTGAAGACACAACGTGGAGCAGATCGTCTTGCTGACAAACTTGCCAGCGTTGGTGTTGCCGTGGGCGCACTTCACGGTGGAAAATCCCAAGCAGTTCGTACTCGCACATTGGCAATGTTTAAGGCCAACACCACTGCCGCACTAGTTGCAACCGATGTTGCTGCCCGCGGAATTCACGTGGATGGCGTTTCACTTGTCGTGCACGTTGATGCACCAACCGATCACAAGGATTACCTGCACCGCGCTGGCCGTACAGCCCGCGCAGGAGAAGCCGGCGTTGTCGTCACTTTGGCAACGTCCAAGCAACAGACAGCGGTGCGCGGATTAACTTCACGTGCTGGTGTTTATCCGAAGTTCGTTGATGTGCGCCCACACCATGCAGAGTTGGTATCGATCACTGGTTCCAAAGAGCCAAGTGGAATTGCCTACATTGCACCAGTGGAGCCCAAGTCAGACTTCGGTGGCGCCCGTCGCCGCCCACGTCCAGGACAAGATCAAAGACGACGTAGGCCGAGATAGACTCTCTGCGGAGAGATTATTGATCTTTTTTGAAAAGTTCTTCACAAATATATTCGGCAATTGCCAAACTTGATGTTGCACCAGGTGATGGTGCATTTCGAACGGCAAGAATTTTGCCGACTTTATGAATCCTAAAATCCTCAACCAGCGTTCCATCGCGATCCACTGCTTGAGCTCGAACCCCTGAACCACCCCGAACAACATCAACATCTTGCAATTGCGGCACATATATGCGCGCCCGATTCAAGAATTGATGCTTGCTGATAGATCCGATCATCTCAGAGACACCCATCTTCCAATTCTGGCGAGCCAAATGCCGAAAACCGGACCAGCGGACGGTATCCAAGAAATCCTTCGCGATGAAATTGCGATGAAGGTAACCCTCCCTCGCCAAGGCTAGAACGGCATTAGGGCCTACATCGATTCCCCCATCAACCTTCCGAGTGAAGTGCACACCCAGGAAAGGATAATTAGGATTAGGAACTGGGTAAATAAGACCATTTACCAAGTTATTTTTTTCAGGAACAAGGCGCCAATACTCGCCTCGAAATGGAATTATGGCAGGCTCTTTCTCATCACCAGCTAGTTCTGCGACACGATCAGATTGAAGACCAGCGCAAATAACCACACGATCAAAAACTAATTCTCTCTCGCCAACTTTTATTTTAACGCCCTCAGATATTGAAGTAAGTGTAGTAACGGGCGACCCGAGGATTAACTCGCCGCCTGATGCAACAAAGTCCTGAGCAAGCGCCCGTGCTATGGCTGGATAGTCCGTAATCGCGGTACGTGGTGAGTACAAACCGGCCATTCCAACAGCATTTGGTTCCAAGTCACGAATACCTTCAGCAGTAACTCTCTTTAGTCCTTCTACCTGATTACGTTCGGAACGTTCTTGAATTCGATTAAGTGCTGTGATTTCAGATGTATCCACTGCAATAACTAACTTGCCGCATTCCTTATAAGCGATATTTTTTTGAGCACAGTATTCTCTAA